>JAUZOW010000186.1 GCA_030706225.1 Bacteroidota bacterium
ATTACCATGGAGCTATTGCTGATTTTGATAAAGCACTGGAATTGCTTCCTGAATACCCCGATGGATATTATGCAAGATCAATGGCTAAGCGCAAAATCAATGATCCGACAGCAGCCAAAGATTACAAAATGGCATATGATCTGGCCCGTAAAAATCACCTTTCTACCGACAGCATGTCAACTAAGAAAAAAGATTTTCTTCAAAGTCTGATCAAGCTCAGCGGTGATTTTGAAGAAATGAATACGATCAACGGGAAAATACAGAATCAATCCGTGGATATTCACCTTTTGCCAATGTACCGGGTTTTTATCGGGAAAACCGGATTTGATAAAGTTGAATTTTATGATTCCTATGGCAAAAAAAATTATCCGCAACATATTATTACGCTTACCAGGGATCCTGCAGTTATTACGGATTCCCTCTGCCGTTCGGAGATCGGATATCTGACACGACAAATTGATTCGGTAGCAGGATTACCGGATAATTATTTCCGGCGTGCTGCTTCCTATAGCGGAATTAAAAAATACAACCTTGCATTTGCTGATTTCGATACTTGCCTGAGAAAGGATTCTTGCTTTATTCTTGCCTTCTTCAGCCGGGCAATCGCGCGTTATGACCTTATTCAGCTGATTAATTCACTTAATGATTATCAGCCTGAAATTTCCATTAATCAGAATAAAAACGATCTGAGAGAACAAACCCGGTCTCATAAGATGGAATACACTTATGAAATGGTCATTCAGGACCTGGATAAAGCCATTCACCTGGATCCCGGATTTTCTTTTGCATACTATAACCGTGGTTTTGTTTATTGTAACATGGGGGAATATCATAAGGCCGAAAACGATTTTTCATCCGCTTTGAAAATAAGGGAGAATTTTCCGGAAGCTTATTTTAACCGTGGACTGGTAAGAATATTACTTAATGATATTCCCGAAGCTTGCGAAGATCTTAGTCATGCAGGAGAATTAGGCATTGTAGATGCTTATAAAGTCATGAAAAGATATTGCTTCAAACAGTAGATTTTTATTTATTTTTTCTTTTCAAATATTTGTTTTTTTACTTTTTAATAAAAAAATTAATAAAAAGTATAATTTTTTATTTATCTTTGTGAGTCCCCTTATTTACTAATTAAAAAAGTAGTTATGAAATCCGTGAAATTCTCCGACAAAGAATTAGAAATTCTGATCACACAGTATGAACTGGAGTTGGTCGAAGCCGAAGAGTATCTTAATAATTTAAAGACGCTCCTGGAAAAACTAAAAGGGAAACCTGAACCTGAAATACCTGTTACAGGAAAAAGAAGGCCAGGAAGACCCCGCAAAAATCCTTTACCTTTTGAAGTACGACCGGTTGAGGAAGAAACCGAAAGACCCCGGAAAAAAAGAGGGCGTAAACCCGGAACTAAACTTGGAAGAAAACCCGGCAGAAAACCTGGAAGAAAACCCATGATTGAAAATGAAACCGAAAGAATTCCGGCTGTTAGAATACCCAGAGAAAAAAAATCAATAGTAGAAGAATCACTATTTAAAAAACCGGTCTCAACGAAATCTGTTGAAATTGTTCCCGAACCGGAAACTCCTGAAACGAAATAATTAATCTATTTTTCTATAAAAAAGGCTGTCCCAAATTAAGGACAGCCTTTTTTATTTATGATATTTATCCCTATAACCCCATTTGCCGCTATCTTCCGCCAATAAACTTCCTTGCCACCGAAACTCCGGAACCGTCAGTTATCTTCACAAAATATACTCCTTCCGGTAATAATGAGGTATCCCATGAAAGAATATTTTCTCCCTGTCTCAAATTAACTTTATTTTCCTTTATGATTGTACCCTCCAGAGAGAAAACCGATAAAGATATTTCGATATTCTTACGGGATTTTATAATCAGATATGCCTTATCCTTTGCCGGATTTGGGTAAACCTGAGTTATATAGGAGATATCACCGGATAATTGATTGTTTACACCCAATTGTATTTTATCCCCTTTTATGACAAATTCGATATCTGATGAAGAATTATTTCCATCCAGCGTAATATTTGCAGATACTGCTGTTTTACCCATATACTCAGGGTACAATTCATATGAGCCTAATGCTATTTTTGGAAAAGAAAATATTCCGTCAGATCCGGAAACAGCATATCCAATGGGTTCACCGGATGTATTCAATAACAGGATTTCTACTCCTGACACTGGCGTCCCGCCTGAGTTTATCTTTGTACCCTGCGTGACGATTCCGTTGATGTTGCCGGGACCTGTAAGATAAAGCCCCATTGGAGCCATCAGAATATTATAATCAGGATTTGGGGGATTTACATAAATAGAATCCGCTTCCTGCATATAAATAGCGTTCAGATGATATGTCGGGACAAAAGATCCAAAGTAAGCCGAGGAAGGGAGTAATTCAGCTTTTGTAAAATAAACACCCGGCAAAACGCCTCCGAAATGATAATGGCCATTGGGCGTTGAGATTTCAGTAGAATCTTTTAAAGATACACGAAGAATGCTGTCAACGGCATAGAGATATACTTTTGCATGGTCAACCAAAACACTATCTGCATAAACAAAACCATTAAGGTCGCATGTAGCAAAAACTCCTATGCTCCACGATCGGGTATACTCACATTGCAGGGAATCAACCGTATGAAGAGTTACCGTGTAAACTCCGGAGCCAGGGTAAGTAAAGAGCACATCCTGTCCCGTTCGGACCGTCGATCCAGGATCTCCCATCTCCCAGGTGTATGTAGTCGGATAAGGGCTTTCTGTACTCCCATGAAAATTAACTGTAAGAAAATATTTATCCGCTTCGATGAAGTTCAGACATTTATAATTTATATCTGCAGCAATCGTATCGCAATAACTGCAAGTAGTTCCATATATGGTAGATAGGGTCAGACAAACATTGTAATAGCCGGAATGGCTATAAATATGCCACGGATCGAAATTGGTTGAGGAAGTTCCGTCACCGAACATCCAGATTTGGGAAGCGATGGCTTCATGATCCATACCGGTTGGCCAGAAATGGATATGAAGCGGTTGAAGACTGTCGGTATAGTAACCAAACCTCGCATCACATGGCACTATCGTATCCTTGCAAATCATGAAATTCACTTCTGCCGGCAAATTAAGGTTCAACCCCGTCAATAAAAAACAGAGTAAAAATAATTTTTTCATGGCCGAATCTTTTAATAATTAAAATGAAATTACTGATGAAAACAGATGTCATGCAAAAATAAGACATAGAAAAATACTCCGGGTTGCTCCGGAGTATTATAAATTATTTTAAATCAGTAAAATCAGAGATCAGCCACCAGCTGCCTCAATTTGGTTTCTGCAACTTTAAGATTATATTCAAAGTTGGCAAGACGGGCCAGAGAATTGGAAAGGCTTTCCTGCGCAAGTCGTACTTCAAGGGAAGTGGTTTCCCCTAACCGCAGTCTCTCCAGTGATATTTTCATATTTTCCTCAGCGAGAATTACATTATTTTTCTCAATTCCAAGAAGTTGCTTCTGATCTTCGAAAGAAGTCAGGGCATTCTTCAATTCCATGTTCTCCTGGAGACGGGTACTCTGAAGATCATACTGCGCCGATTGGAGATCGATGCGTGCAATTTGTATCTGCCGGCGGATATTCCCTGACTGGTAAATGGGAATGGTCAAGGTACCTCCTGCCAGCGGACCATAAGAACGGTTTAAAATGACAGAGGAAGTATTGTTGTCGGAATAAAGAAAATTATATCCTGCTGAAAAATTCAGTTTGGGATAAAGAGAAGACTTATATTCTTTCAGGCTCAGCCTGGCAATATCGTTTTGCTTCTGAGAAAAAAGGATCCTCGTATTGAATCGGTAAAGCTTGTTAGCCAGACTTGACGTGTCGGGTGTATAATTCAACGGAATGGAATCGATGACTTCGTACTGAACATCCGGATCACGGCTTAAAAGTTGATTCAGGCTACGCTTTGTTGTTCGTATTGTATTTTCCTGATCAATGATTGCTTCTTTATTCACATTTAA
>JAUZOW010000187.1 GCA_030706225.1 Bacteroidota bacterium
GTATAAAGATTCATAATGAATCCGGTTGCAATGAAAAAATCCTCTTTAAAAGGAGCCCTGATGGTTTTCCTGCTTATGGTATTTTTTGTTTCATTGCAAGGGTTTGCCACTCAGCCGGCGGTTACATTGTCTGGATATGTCTATGATTCTTCTTCCGGAAATCATATAACCGGTGCGAAAGTACTGCTAACATCCGGACAAAACACATATTCAGTTATAAATGGCAACTATTCCCTGGAAGGCGTCATCCCGGGCATATATACAGTGACATGCACAAAACCCGGATTTGATACAAGGACGGTTTCTTCTCTGGTGATCAATTCCGGTACAACTATTTTAAATCTTGCTCTCCTTCCAAAAACAAACCCTCCGGGACCTGTTACAGCGGTTATTGATTCATCGCAGAACCCTACGACAATAAATATAGGTTGGATTGTTCCATCCGGTCCATATGAGATTCTTTATGACGATGGGATTCAGGATGATTTCTCGATCTGGCAACAGGGAGGTAATATGAATGCTGTGAAATTCACACCGGTGGGATATCCTGTTACCGTGACGGGAGGAATGGTCCATGTCGGGAATATTTCCAATTATTCCAACGGATCAAATTACCTGGTTCCTTTTCAGGTTGTTGTATATGATGCTTTCGGGCCGGGAGGGACTCCGGGCGCTCAGATCGGAAGCCCTGTGGATGTGATTCCATCTGCTCTCGGATGGATTGAATTTAATTTTCCTGAAGGGATACAGATTCCTTACGGTAATTTTTATCTGGTAATGATACAGGGAGGAAATTCTCCGAATGCTATGGGTATCGCTATCGATAATACACAGCCCCAAAACCGGAGCTACTCCCGGAATGTTATCGGGAATAGCCCGTGGAATCCGGCTGGCGGTAATTTTATGATCCGGGCGAGGGTTACCGGCCCGGGTGGTCCTTTGCTGTTAAAGAACCCTTCGGGAAGTCCCAATATCAGCTATAATATCTGGAGATTACATCAGGGAGAAGAAATGAATACTGCGGCCTGGGTCGACCTGGGAAGCTCTTCTTCGCCTTACTGGACTGATAACTCCTGGCTGTCGCTGCCTTGCGGACCCTACCGGTGGGCCGTTAAAACAATATATTCCGGAAACCGTTTTTCCGGATCCACTTTTTCAAACGTTATTGGAAAGTGCTGGACGACAGCTGTTACAGTCCAGTCATCTTTAAGCTGTTCTTCCACACCGGTTGCCGGAACAAAAATAACCCTGTCAAATATGGTTTATCCGGATACCCTATATCAGGGATATGCGGATTCGACAGGGAAAGTCGTTTTCCCGGATACCTGGAAAGGAACTTACACCCTTTTGGCTACCCGCTTTGGATATCAGGATTATTCTCATAGGGTCGGGATAAATTCCGATACCCTTTTTCCGGTCCTTCTTACTCAGGTAAAAAATCCACCTTCCAATCTGTTTATTGACGGGAAAAGCCTTGTGGCAACCTGGAAGAAGCCTGTTGAGGTTCAGGTTCTTTTAAATGAAGACTGGGGAAGCGGATCCTTTTCCACAAATGGATGGACAGTGGATGGAGGAAATAACTGGATAACCTCCACAAGTCTTGGTAATCCTGCGCCATCTGCTATGTTCTCCTGGTCACCGGGAGTGTTGAATTATTCGGAATCCCTTATCAGCAAGGTAATCTCCGGACAAAATGCACCGGTCCTGACCCTGAGTTTTAATATTTATCTTGATGCTTTTGGAAATACAACCCTGAACCAGATGGCTGTTGAGATATGGAATGGCTCTACCTGGAATCTGCTTCGGAATTATGACAACATGAACGGAGATATTCTCTGGAAATCTGAATCGGTCGATATTTCTGAGTATGCGAATTCCCAATTCAGAATCCGTTTCCGGGCATACGGAGAAGATTCCTATGATATCAATAACTGGAACATCGATAATATCCGGATTATTGCTGGAGAAAATTCATCCGTTTCATCCTCATGTGTTCTGGGGTATTACTTTTACCTTAACAATATTCTTTGCGGATTTACAACCGATACATCATATACGATCGATGGGAATATGATCCAGTTTGGACTTCCTTACAACGGATGTACGGTAGCAGTATATGCAAGCGGATATTCTCAACCGGATTGCTATTCTTTCCTTTCACGCTATCTGATTCCGCCAGGCAATCTGACAGGACAGGAAACAGGGAACTATATAACACTTGCATGGGATCGTCCTCCCGGTTATCCTGCAGGGTTATCCGGATATAATGTGTATCGCGACGACATCCTTATTCAATCCATTGGAAATCCCGATTCATTATCCTTCTTCGATTACGGGCTTTATCCTGGAACATATCAGTACAAGGTTACTGCACGCTATGACCTTACATCCTATGGCTTTCCCGGTCAGTTTGATGAATCCTTTCCGGCAGGTCCGGTCACGATCAATATGAATTTCGCTTATCCCCTTCCATTCCTGGAATCATGGGATCAGGGTACTTTTGCATTCAATGACTGGATGTTCAATCCGGACCAGGGAAACTGGACGGTTGAAACATCTTCCGGGAACCCTTCGCCTTGTACTGTGTTTAAAAGTCAGCCTGAACAAATCAATTATTCATATTCACTGATCAGCCCTGCACTGAATGCGACCGGTTTGGAATGTGCCAGGATATGGCTGGATTTTGACATTATGCTTCAGGATCTTGCCAATACTCACAATGAGAAAATGACGGTTGATGTCTATTATAATAATACATGGCATAGTATCGCTGAATTTTCCAGCGATGGCACAACAGGTTGGATATCAAAACATATTGATATCAGTTCTGTCAGGGGAAATTATTTTCAGATCCGTTTTACAGCACACGGAGAGAATTCTTCCACCATCCGGGATTGGCTGCTGGATAATATACATATTTATGACATATGTCCGGCGGCCCGTAATTTTTCGGCTGAAATGCAGGGATCTTCGGTGCTTCTTACCTGGTCTCCTCCGCAATGTAACCAGGGATTGGCTTTGAATGAAGGATTTGAAGAGGCTTTCTTCCCTCCGGATAACTGGTCGGTACAAGTTACAAATACTGGGAATACATGGAACCATTCCGATTCTTCTGCTTCCTGGGGCGTTCACCAGGGGCATTACGCTGCAGGAATTGAATGGGCATATTCACATCAGGATGAATGGCTGATAGCTCATGATGTTCTTGTGAATGGAGATCTGACTTTCTGGAGCTATGCTTACCAGGGTTCCCGGCATAATGATCATTATTATGTCAAGATTTCGAAGGATAACGGAAATACATGGACTACATTACTGGACATGTCGGCGCTTCCTCTGTTCAACGGTACAATAAGCTACAATAAATGGGAACAACCTTATTCTGTAAACCTTTCTCCATATTACGGGGAAAGGATCGATATTGCCTGGCAAGCTTATGATGGCGGTGGTCAGGGTTTATGGTACAACTGGGCAGTGGATGATTGCCGGGTGGGTTCAAAAAAATTAACATTAACGGTACAAAACGATAGTCCCGAAGGATATTATATTTATCGTAAAGATCCGGGCTCTTCTGTTTTTAAGCAATTGAATTCAGAGCCTGTAACGGATACTTCCTGGATTGATACAGAAGTAGATCAGGGAATGAACAGCTATTTCATCCTGACTGTTTTCAGTGCTTGCAATGCTCCTTCCGATACGCTAAGGCTGAATGTAATTACCGGCGTAAATCCGGATCCGGTAAAGGAAAAAATTAAAATCTATCCAAATCCTGCAGGTGATTTTTTCTGTTTGGAATCCTTTGAACCTGTTGAGAAAGTCATCATTTCCGATCAAACAGGGAATAACATATCTGTACTGTTTTTCAACAAGGAAGAAAAGATAAAGTTGTCTTCGGAAACTCTTTCCCCGGGAGTGTATCTTTTGCGGATTATTACAGAAAAAAACCAATATA
>JAUZOW010000188.1 GCA_030706225.1 Bacteroidota bacterium
AGATCAGGTTGTCGCTACAGTGAAGAGCATTCTGAACCATTACATGGGTGTTCCTCCGGAATCTTTTGAATGGAAAGGGAAAACATATACCCCGAAAGAATTCCTTTCCTCTGTTCTGAAATTACAGATGGATGATTACGTGGATGTCCTCTCCTATCTTCAGCAACCTTTCTGGCAGAAAGTGGAATACGAAGTGCCCGACAACTGGTGGCATAGCAAGGATTACTATAATGTGCCTGTGGAAGACTTCATGAATGCCTTGAAAAACGCCATCAAAAACCATTACACACTGGCAATTGGCGGAGATGTATCCGAAGCCGGATTCAGCCGAGAAAAGCAGATTGCCCTAATCCCTTCTTTTGATATTCCCTATGCAAATATCGACGACAATGCCCGCCAGTTCAGATTCTCCAACGGAACCACTACCGATGACCACGGTATGCATCTTGTAGGCTATTGCGAAAAAGATGGATACGACTGGTTCCTGGTCAAAGATTCCGGCTCCGGATCCAGAAATAACGATACAACTGCTCCGGAATTCGGTTACTATTTCTTCCGCGGAGATTATGTAAAACTAAAGATCATGGACTTTATGGTCCATAAAGATGCCGTCAAAGATCTGCTGAATAAATTCGGCAAATAATTTCGTTGCTTCTCAGAAAATTACTTCTCTGAAAGGTTTAAAGTAAGCGTATTGTCCTGTGGTGGCAGATCGGTATTCCATGCCAGATAAGTAGCATAGAAAACATCTGCCGCCATAGAATATCCCTGGGTTGTCAGCAGTTGATAATAATAATATAGTTGTGTCTCCTCATCAGGTGTCATCACTTCATCTCCTGCATAATATTCAACAAATGCTGAAGCTTCAAGAGGTGAAATCTGTGCAGCCAGCTCTTCAGGTACAGAATAGGGAGGATTTGTCAGCATATAATCAAACAAAGCGACCATATGCTCATACAAATAGTTCCGGGCATATACTTCAACCGGAAATCCATAAAGCTGTATTCCACAAATATATTTTGTAGTAATCTCCATTCGGTCATTATTGTAATATCTTATTAAACGGTAAGGAAGCGGATTTGATACCATGGAACCGGTTTCCACATCATACAATTCTCCTCCGCTGTACTTTGTAATATCGTTGGAATGATCATGACCGGTAAAGATAACCCGTATACCAGCCTGATAAAGGTTTGCGGCTGCTTCAGCCGAATTATTAATTACATACCCCGGATAGATCAGAGATTGATTTTCCCAATGTTCGATCAGGTTGTGATGCATAACTGCGATGATCTGCATATGCTTTCCATGGGCATCCGCTATCTGTGCATCTATCCAATTCAGAGTTTCCTGGGTAATTGCTCCTTCCAGAGGCGGTTCATTCGGATCTTCAGGATTCGGGCGGATTGTGGCATCTATAAAAATAACTCTGAAATTCTTAAATGGTTCGGCAACATAGCTCAGGGTATGTTCATCCATTGAAAGAGCATCCTTATATCCAAAATCCTCATACAATTCTTTAAAATTCTCTTGTGTAATAGTCTGTGCCGGCGTAATCACGGATCCATTAAAATACATAGCGTCAGGATTGGCAATATCATGGTTGCCAGGCATAACCAGTACCTTAATTTTCGAATCAAGCTTGGTTTTTAAAAGATTAATAACCTGCTGATGACTGATCAACTCTCCATCTTTGGTCAGATCGCCTGAAATGATCAGAAGATCGGGCTTATCCGCATTCAATTGCTGGATCAGCCTTTGAAAGATAACCGGACTCTCTGCAAGAAGTTTTGGATCCTGGAATAAATATTCCTGAAAAGCAGGACCATCCTGAATCAACAGTTCCGGTGCCATGTAATGGATATCGGAAACAATGGCTATTTTAAGCATTCCTGTGCCGGCTTTTAATGTAACTCCCTCATCGACTTTACTCAAATTTTCCTCTTTATGGCATCCGGCCAGGATTATGCCAAAGAGAAGAATAAGGAAAAAAAATCTCTTTGTTTTCATGATAAAACATGTTTAATTGTTAATGAAAAAAAAGGGAAATTGAATCAAGGACATCCCCCCTACTTTCTATCCAAATCGAAATATACAAAAAAAGATACTGAAAGTCAATACTTTCCGTATCTTTTTAAATAAATTTTCTACCTGGGAGGATGATAACGCCATTCCGGGTTATTGCTGTAATTCAGCCACAAAAGTGCAATCCCAGTCAAAGCCTGGAAGTTGAAGTTCAATAATATTCTCCTTGTGTTTAGACTTTGATACGAATGTTGCAGTTTCCATCAGAGGATGCCCCAAACCGGTCGAATAAAACGAAACGCGGTAAGTTCCCGGTGTATTTACCTGGATCGTACAGCTTGTATGCGGAGAGATACCGGCAGGGTAATAATCACGGGAAGGTTTGTCCGGCGCTTTTGAATCAAAGAGTAATGATTTGTGCTGGTCATAAAGGTTTTCCCAATCGTATTCCTTGTTTTGAATATAGCCATAGATTTTCGTATTTCCTGCCAGATAATGGCAACGATATGGATCGTAATCACCACCCGACTGGAATGGAGTATATTGTTGATCCAGAAGGTTCATGCTTTTCATATATTCTGCAATAGCTTTGTACTGAAGCATATATCCCGGACAGTAATATTTGTTAAAAGGAGCAGGATTTCTGAGAAGGATAGGAACCCAATCCCACATGCTGGCAGTACCCATAGCACCGGAAAACACGGACGTCCATAAAAGGTTATGACACAAATATCCTTTGGGATCTCCTTCCGGATAATGATTTCTACCGGGCCAGAGTGTTTCATCCAGTACTACGGGCTTTTTAAAGACCCGCAAGGATTGGGGAATTAATTCTCCTATAAAGGCAGGAAGCCTTTCAGGTTTAAAATTATTGACATTGCCAATATAATTATCGCCATACTTATGATGGCAAACATAATCGATTCCTGATAATGAATAAAGCTGAAACTGAATGTCCTCATGTGAATTGGGAGTAAGATTTTCATACATAATGTCACCCAGGCCGGATATCGTTACCAGGTGGCCATAGATATCTGTTTTTTTGATGAAGGATACCATGTATTTCACATAATCCATGATAATGGAAATATTTTCCGGATTATTTTTCAGGCTGTCCAGAAGATCGATTTCACCCATAATTTCCCAATCTGAAATATTTGCAGCATAGCCCCACCGGGCAATCATATAGCGGGTTCTCTGCTTCTGCCATTTCATCAGCGTGAGGTAAGGCTGCCGGGGAGTAGTCCGAAAACAATCATAAAGGCTGCTGGCGCCATATGGGTAAACGGCATGGTTGAGATTCCCGGAATAATAAGGATTCTCTGTCCTGAAATAGCATTTGGCATATCCGCGGCAATTATAGAGTACATGGTTATCCATCACAAAAGCGATATTGACTCCTTTCTGACCTGCATACTCTATTATATTATCGAGACGGTAAGCCTGTTTCATATAAACGGTATAATCACCGGGTGTATAATGATTATCATTCTCATGTTTTTCAAGAGAAATATTCCAATATGAGTTTGCCAGAAACCGAAGATTTGTTCCGCCATTTTCCGAAAATTCATCAATCCAGTCCCTGTAAGAGCAGATGGTAGTATTGGTAGCATCGCACCATCC
Organism: Bacteroidota bacterium; assembly: GCA_030706225.1. GTDB lineage: Bacteria > Bacteroidota > Bacteroidia > Bacteroidales > FEN-979 > JAUZOW01. The sequence continues at coordinate 3,649 of JAUZOW010000188.1, forward strand.
GGCATTCATATTGACCGGGAAATAAAAATCCCCGTTATCATATTTCAGATACATGTTATTTGCTTTCCGGATAAATCCCTTTGCATGAGCCACCGGGATGCAGTTAAACGACAACTCCTCCGGATATGTCGTGGTACCGTCGGCATCGACGCATGAGATGATTACTTTCCAGGGACCTGCCTCAAACGGAGTAAACCGTATTTTCCAGTGGTGTGTTCCTTCATCTTTAATCCCTTCGTCAAAAGTTGAGGGGTTGCAGGAATGGGTAAAATCAGCGTAATAAAATCCGTCAACC
>JAUZOW010000189.1 GCA_030706225.1 Bacteroidota bacterium
AACATTTGAAGATCCTCTTTCAATACGGGTAGCCGGGCGAAACTCCAGGGCACCCATACCGCGTTTACCAATATAACATAGCATCTCAACAGGATTCATGCTATTTTCAGGACGGCCATTGATTGCCAGCCAGGTATTGATTAATTGTTGTCCGAATTTATCAGGAAGGCTGTCAGACAACAGACCGGGAAGTCCTTTGAAGGTTTCAGCAGGAATACCAGGAAAACTGTAAATACGACCCTCTCCAGGTTCTGACAATGACATCGTTAAGGGTGCTATATCCCAGGAATAGCGTAAAAATCCCAGATCGAACTCGAAGCTGGCAATGCGGTTGGCTTGATCCCAAACCACTGCGCCGACATAGATATCCCAAAGAAAAACTCTTGCGACCTCTACCATTCGCTCTCCTTCTTATTTTTCCGGATACCTTTACCTGAAGCCCGCAGCCTGCCTTTGGCAGCGAGCTTTGCCACTGCAATCGGGCTGATGGCAGATGCCACTTTCCAACTGTCGAGTATATGAAATTGTTGCAAAGCCCGGAGTACCTGAATAACTGTCATCAGTGAAACAGAAACTTTTCCCAGCTCGATTTTACTGATGGCTGAGCGTGAAAGACCTGCTTTTTCAGCCAGTTGCTCCTGTGTCAGATTTTGCTGCAGCCGTAACTGCTTAAGTGTCTGACAAAGATCGGAAACGATGGCAGGATCACTCATGCTATACCAATTTGCTGAAGGATTTTGTGTAACCATACCAGATTGTAGCTTATAATGATTACTAAAGGATTCATAAATGGAATAAATATCTTGTTATGCCTCCTATAGAATGCAAATATAAGGAAAATATTCAAATCTAATAACTAAACTCATAATGATTACTATATTATCCATAAGAGTAGTAATTGGCAATTAATGATTACTATGATGATCATTGAAAGGGTGCTTCCTCGTAAGATTTGGAATCGCAACTGGCTTACATTGCCCAGATGTATCTTCTATCTTCAAGTTTGCATTCTGCCTGGCGAATGGCATGCGCGTTGCGACCAACGTCACGACCCCGAACCCCGAACTCCGAACTTTTTTTCGCGTCACGCGTCACGTGTCACGAAAAAAGTTCCAGGTTCCATGTTGTCGAAACCATGGCTTCTCTACCATTAAAGCTTTGGCAAATAAATCTTTTTGAGAAAACATAATTTTTACTTGACTTTCTGATTTTTTGTAAATTTGCTCACTTACTTTTATAACGAACCTTAAAAATGAGAATATTTTATTGCTGCGCAATTTCGATAGTAATTGCTATGTTATTTATAGGTTGTCAAAAACTACCACAAGGAAGTTATAAAGGTACTTATTATTTAACATTTAAAGATCCACAAGATTCGATACATAATTCAATGTTTTCTTATAAAGCATCAGTTTACGACATCAGTGATCATTATATAACAATAAATGGATCGACTTTGAATAGGGATAGTAAAAAAATTACAGGAATATTTTGCGTAGTTAGCTCTCTTGGAGAAGGTCCATTTAAAATTAATATTGATGCCAAATGGAAAAAAACAAATGGCAAATATCGTATTTGTGGTTCCTTTACAACAAATTTTAATTATTATCAAACTGGAGATCCAGAAAATCCTTGGGTGGTTGTCCATGGCACTGGAACTTTTGAACTTGCATATGATTCAGATTTTTAATAAATTCTTATAACCATTGTCAATACTGTCATACGCATTACATATATGTATGTGTCTTATATCTATAATAGCTTATTTTATTGGATAACTTTGCACTTATGGTGCTCCTTTTTGAACTATTCGAATTTTTCGAATAGTTCAAATTTCTTGATGATACTCTTTGAGCCATCCAGATTACCCGGATGGTTGGCGGACAGTAAAGGAACTTTCAGAATGTATTACATTTTGAAAATATATTTACCAAAATGACTATTCTGTTCGTAATAATCAGATTTACAATATTATAGTAGTGTGCATTTTGAAAGTGCGATCATTATTTATACAGGGAAACACAAAATATCGTACGAATAATTGTTGTCGAATACATTTATATGCACGAATAAATGTGACGAATAGACCAGATGTTCGTCAAGATCGTCGCGATCATCACGCCTTATCTAAAATGTTTTGAATCAACCATGTGAACCTGGGGCTCGGGGAAATACCCGTTCCGCTTGTACAACCGGAGCAGGAAATCAAGATTATCCGGCACAAGCCGTGCATTCCTTTCTCCCGGGAACAGGAGGTATTTCCTGAATCCGTATTGATCGAGCGTGAAGTTAACAAATCCGCAACTGCAATCATTGGACATTACCAGGTGCATAGGGAATTTAGGATCAACTCTTCCTTTGTACAGGTTGTTGTTTTCATCCGGGATTACCGGGCAAATATGAGTTAAGAACTCAATCCCGGCTTCCTTATTGAAAAACACAACGAAGTCATCACTGGATCGTTCCCGGATGGCTGGCGGGATCTCCTGCAACATAAACTCGCGGACGAAACTGTTTGCTGCGAAGAATGAATCAAAAAAGGCGACCGGCCTGCTGTGATTATATTTCAGAAAGAGATGGTATTGCTCGTCTATGGTCTTTTTCCATTCGTCATTCTCGTCACTGAACAAAGATGCAGATACCAAACTCTTATCTGCTTTGAAAAAGTCTTTTTCCTTGCCCCAAACCGCCATCATGCCCGAAAACCACCATTCTCCCATCCATTTTACAAATCCTATGGTGACTACTGTTCCAGGTAAAAGATGCGGATCCACATCTTCCATTGACCTCCGTGTTATATCGATCTTTCTCCCCGTGGGCGGATGTTCAAAGTGGATATATCCGCTGCTCTTACCGGAATAAACCAGGTTTCCGCTTCGTTTTCTACCGATGGCTTTCAGTGGCTTATACAATGAATGTTGCCGCCCAAGAATCTCTGCATACCATTCATGTCCCTTATACGCCAACAGATGGGTGTTTTCAGACAGGGTTATCCCATCTTTGAGCTCATTTAACAGGTTGGTTTTATATGTGGAAGGCCAATCTTTGAATTCCTCGAAAGTCTTTTTACTTCTGAATATAAGCAGATCCTTCATGAAGTGGAACAGGTAGGAACTGGTAAGTAACCACTGTATCCGGTAGCGTACTTCGTAAAAATCGTCCGTCTCTTCAGGGATCATGATGAACTCCCTGAGGGCTGTATTCCCGACAGCAGATTCATACTGCTCCTCAAAAATCGCAAAGACCTTTTCTGTCATCAGAAGAATTTGCGGTGTGTCCGGATTCAAAATACATCTGTTTTGTTCTCTGGTTTCAGGATCTTGTTTGCAGGTCAAGTAGTACCATATCAGGAAAGCCACATCCTCGAAGTTTATCTCCTCTTCATAATAGACATCCGTAAGATCGTAAAAGGGAAGCCGCTTCCCGTACAGCCGCTCGTGCTCGTCCCTAAATGCACGCCACAAACCCAGATCAGAGATGACATCTTCAAAATAGCAGACCAGGAAAGCTGCAAGTTCGGTAAGGGCAATGTGATCGAAATTATCAAATAGAATCTTGAATTGCTTTCCCTTTAGAATGTCACAAACCCGGATACAAATCCCGATGTAATAACGATCAATACTTGTCTCCTTCGTATAAGGATGATATGCCATCCATGCCTGAGATACGCTTTTATTTGATGGTTCCATTAGCAATCTTTCGTTTTGCATTACAATGTGAAATCAAGGAATTTCCAGGAATGCAACATTCCTGAGGAGGTTTGAACCGATTCATCCCCGCCATATACCACATGGGAGTTCACGGGTTGATTCCCCGAATAACCATTCCACTTTTCAAGATTCAGGAAAAAATCACGATTCCAGGTTTTGGCCGATTTGATTTCGACAGGGATAAGACCATCCGTATTTTCAATGATAAGATCGATCTCCATCCCT
>JAUZOW010000019.1 GCA_030706225.1 Bacteroidota bacterium
CCTTCCTGCAGCATTTTAGCTTTCCAGGATGAAGATTTATCGTTGGTAAATATGACCACAGGCTTGTCGGGAAAATGTTTTTTCAGTTTCCGGATATTATCTATCGGCTGCAGCCCGGGTATATGAAGGTCAAGTACAAACAAATCAAATCCGGAAGGATCTGCATTCTTTACGATATCCTCAGGATCAGCAGAATAACCAACTACTTTGATATCATCCCGCTGCGGCCGGAAAAGAAATCGCAAACTGGATACAATTACTGTAAGATGGTCTTCTATGATAAACAATCGTACCATGTGGATCAGATTTCTATCTTTTTTTTAGGATTGACCGGTAATACTATGTTCCATTGAGTACCCTGGCCGGGAGAAGTTCTCAGGATCGCTTTGGCATTGATCATCCTGGCTCTTTCAAATATGTTGGAAATTCCAAGCCCTTTGTTCCGGATCTTGTTTTCATCAAAACCAGGACCCGAATCTTTATATAAAATGACGAACATCCCCGACTCTTCTGATATACTCAGCCTGATCTCTCCGGATTTCACATATTTAACAGCATTTGTCATGATCTCCTGAACCATCCTGTACAGATGAATCGTTTCTTCATCTGTCAACTCCTCTTTCAAAGGATAAATATTGCAATAGATATTCACAACAGATGCATGCTGCAAATCTTTACACAGCCCCTTTATAAGTTCACCAATCGTTAGCTGCCCTATGAAATTATTATCCATTCTGTGTGAAATCTCCCGAATGCTTTCCGTCATGACCGATAAATGATTTTTCAATTCGGTTTCAACCTGTAAATCCCCGATTCTGGCTTTTTCAATCTGCTGCATCATGACAGTATAAAATGGCGTAGTCAGATCATGAAGCTCCATGGCGACTCTTCCTTTCAGGTTTTCTTCGATATCGATCAGTTTTTTAGCAGAATTTAACAGAGAATCCTGATATTTTAGTTTATTGCGCTGAATTTTCCAATTATACAGGATAATCGTCATCACAAGTAACATCAGGGATACTGAAAGAAAAAAAATGATCATCGTGATCTTATTATCCCTTTTCTGAATTTCTTTTTCATTGTTTTGAATTCTCAGTTCTTTATTTTTGACATTCAGCAAGGCAGCCAGCAACCTGACCTGGTCGGAAGCCTGCCGGGCATCCGCCTTTATTCTCATCTGAAGTGATTTTCGCTCATTTTCAAGTGCCTGGCCCTTGTTACCTGAAGCAATGGATATATCACAATACGTATCATAAAGATTGGAAAGAAGATCGTAATTCTCCAGGCCTTCAGCCAATGGAATTGCATATTTAATAAGGAATTCTTCAGCCTTTTCAGGTTTTCCAAGGTCAATAAAGCTGTAAGCAAGATTGTTATAGGCATTTATCTCCACCTCAGAACAATTTCCTTTCTGCGCTATCCGGATCGCTTCCTCATAATATTTCCTGGCTGTATCCGGATTGGGATCACGTGCGCCAATATTGTTAAGTATTGTAGCTATCTCTTCTTCATTTCCAGGTTGCCGCTTCAAAATTTCAATGGCTGTTTTCCTCATTTTTTCTGAAGATACATTTTGCTTCTCAAACCGGGAAAGACTTGCCATTGCAATTCCCATTTGTTTTGAAATATTGTTTCTTTTGGAAATCCGGAGTGCTGAATCGTACATCACTTTGGAATCAGCTGAATCTCCCAGGTCAAGCTTTAAATTTCCCAACGTATTGTAAGCATTCGAAAGCATGGAAAAATCCTTTATGTTCTGAGATGAAGTAATGGATGAATCAAGGAAAATCAATGCGGTTTTCTGATCCGATGCATAGAGATACATCATCGCAAGGTTATAAAAAGCTTTTGATTTAACCCAATCAATGTTATGCTTCTGTGCAATTTTTAAGGCCCTTGAATAATAGAAATAACTTGAATCGCTGTTCTGATAAGAAAAGGCTACTCCCATAATTAGAAATGCATGTGACAGGGCTTCTTCTGTATTTGACTGAAAAGCAAGAGAAAGAGCCTTTTTCGCGTATTTTTTTGCAAGGTTTTTATTGGAAATTTTATAAGCGTTCGTAAGGGAATCAAATTTATTCATAGAATCACTGAATGCAACGTTCTTAGCTCCATTATAAACGGATAAAGATTCATGTGAAGGATTATGATTACAGCTCCCAAAAAACAGTGCAATCCAGATCAAAACGAGTGAAACCGGTATTAATTTCATAAAGAAAGGTTATTCCGGATGCAATTTAGGAAAAAATAAGAGAACCGGAATTCTCAGATGATGCTTATAAAGAATCAAAAGAATATGGATACGAACTGGCCAACCTTTGCAGAGATTTTATTCCTAGGTTTTGATTTTGGAACAGGTTTGGTTTCCGGAGCAATTTTGAGAGCCTCAGGAACTTTCTTTTCCAAATCCAGTTGACCGAGAGGATCGTACTTCTGAGAAAAATAACGGATCTTTCGTTCCATCACCGTATAATAATCCCACTCCTTCATATCTTAAGTTTTCTTAAGTTTATTGAATCCAATTGCTTAATGGTTATCTTTTCCTTTAAGGGAGTATCAAAAATAGAATCAGAATATGCTATTATCAAGATATTTAAGTATTTTTTTGTACTTAATTTTCTATTTAAAAAGAGACCATACTAAATGCTTAAAAAAATTAAGCATTTAATTTAGCTAAAATTTGCTTAAGCTAAATTTTAAGTATATATTTGCATCACTTTATCTTACAGAAAATGAGAAGGTCCTTTTCATTTGCCGGTGATCATCCTTTATTCCTTTTGGAAAACATTCCATCTATTCTTCCCGGTATTGAAAAAGCGATCACTATCTTTTATTCTCCGGAAAACCAAAAATTATTATCCCATTCCCTGGTCAAAGAAAAAGAAGAATACATTCCGGGAGAAGTCAATATAGAATCTTCCCTTACCATTCTTTCACGTTTCAGATCAGAAACCGCTCCTTTTACCTGGTTGAAAAAAGATGATCTTCCCTTCGATGTTAAATCTGTATCAAAGGTTGAAATGACAATATTCAGCGAATTGTCAAACAATATCTTATTAATTAGAATTCCTAATAATTTTGATGCCCTTAATGATTTATTCTTTATTTATTTAAATCAGGATCTAAGCAATTTTGGGACAGTTAATTCCAATCAGTTACTTACAACAGAAAATAAGAAAATCATCGGAAGCATACTTAGAAATTCATTAATGACCTTGCTTTCCAACATTTGCAATGATAAGGAACAGTTTGCTATTCTACAGGAAAACACGCAGTTAATTCTTCGGGAAAACGATCAAAAGAGAAATGAAACAGCGGGCATAAAAGAAAAATACAAGGACAGTATGGTTCATCTTTCCCTGGAATATCTGAAAGAAATATCTGCTTCAGATGGCATCCGGTACCGTCTTACAGAACAAGCAGTTGAAAAGATCAAAAATTTCCAGGGAGATATCCGGGTGATCAAGCCTGTCATTGAAAAAGCTGCACGGATTTCCGGTTGTTACAACATTAGCCCCAATCCGGATCATCGTAATATTGAACACTCTGCAAGTGATTCCAATGTCATCTATATTGATCATTATCACATTGTTTTCCAGGATATTAAAGAAAAGAAAGTTCCGGAATCCATACCTGAACCGGCCGGCGAAGTTCCCGTTCGATATGTAAGAACCATGGCTTTACTTGATAAGCTTGAAAATGCTGCGGTTCACTTGAAATCGAAAAACAAAATGCTGACAAGCGCCAATCTCGGGAATGAATTTCCAACTCCGGTCTCCCCTCCTGCTATTACCGACTCACTAAAGAAACATAGGTCGAAGATCCTTTACCTTTTTAAAGAATATCCAAACCGTTGGGGCACGATCCGGTCTGAATTCCGCCCAGTTCAGAATATCCTGAACATACGCCACGATCTTGACAGGAATACTGCAACAGCATAAGGGTTTATCAGGTTGATATACCTTGATTTATTCCTATTTTTGCTTTAAACATGCTTAAAAAATGAGAGTTGCCGTAACCGGAGCCAATGGACATGTAGGAGTTAATCTGTGCAAATCCCTGATTGAAAAAGGACACCAAGTCCGGGCCTTAACTCACCAAAACGATTTTGCATTAAAACAATTACCTGTTGATCTTTTTAAAGGTGACGTTTTTGATCCGGAATCATTGAAAAATTTTTTGTCCGGAGTAGATGTTGTTTTTCACTTAGCTGCAAAAATCTCAATTTACGGTGATCCGGATGGAAGTGTAGTTCGCGTTAATACAGAAGGAACAAGGAATATTGTTGAAGCCTGTAAATCTTTCAGGATTAAGCGTCTGATTCATTTCAGTTCCATTCATGCTTTTCAACAATCACCTCTGAATGAAAAGCTTGACGAGAATCGACCCATTGTAGAAAAGGGAACATTTGCCTATGACCGGTCCAAAGCTCAGGGAGAGCGAATTGTCATGGCTGCCGTTAAAGACGGATTGAATGCTGTGGTTGTGAGCCCTACGGCTATTGTTGGACCAATGGATTTCAAGCCGGGACTTATGGGAAAAGCCATTCTCCAGCTCTATCATCATCAGATTCCCGCATTGGTCCCCGGTGGATATAATTGGGTGGATGTCAGGGATGTGGTCCAGGGAGCCATTTCTGCGATGGAACGAGGGCAAATTGGTGAAAAATATCTTCTTTCCGGAAACTGGAGAAGCCTGAAGGATTTTGCTGATATCATCCGGCAAACTACCGGACAAAAAGTCACACAAACTGTCATGCCATTCTGGGTTGCACATATCGGACTGCCTTTTATAACAATGTACAGCCGGGTCACTGGAACAGATCCGCTGTATACAAGGGAATCCCTTGAGATCATCAGAAACGGAAACCGTTGTATTATCAACGATAAGGCAAGAAAAGAGCTGGGTTACAATCCCAGGCCTTTGGAAGAAACCGTTGCCGATCTGATCCGGTGGTTTGATGAGAATAATATGTTGGATATTAATAACAAAGGATGATGAACCCTGTGAATTTCAACCTGGTAGTATATGCCTGGATTGCCATTGCTCTGGTAATGTTCCCTCTTATTCTGCGTGTTGTAGCGCCATATGGCCGTCATACTACTAATTCCTGGGGTGTGCTGATAAACAACCGGGCAGGATGGGCAATCATGGAATCTCCTTCTGTAATATTGTTTGCTATCCTTTTTTTATTCGGGAGAAATCATCAGCATTTTATTTCTTATGTGTTTTTTGCCTTATGGATGGTCCATTATATAAACCGGGCATTTGTATTTCCGTTCCGGACGCGGACCCGCGGCAAACAGATCCCGGTACTTATTGTCGTCATGGCTTTCTTTTTCAACCTAATGAACAGCTTCATCAATGGTTATTATCTGGGTTCTCTTTCAGGGAATTATGATTCCGGTTGGATGTTTGATCCCCGGTTTATTTCCGGATTCATTTTGTTTGCCGGAGGAATGTTTCTGAACTGGGATTCGGATAATATTTTGATTCATTTAAGAAAACCTGGGGAAACAGGATATATTATTCCTCAGGGAGGACTGTTCAAATACATTTCCTGCCCGAATCATTTCAGTGAAATTGTGGAATGGTGCGGATTTGCACTTATGACCTGGAGTTTACCGGCACTGGCTTTCGCTATCTGGACTTTTGTTAATCTGGTTCCCAGGTCTCTTCATCATCACAAGTGGTACAAGGAGCACTTTCCGGATTATCCGTCTTCCCGGAAAGCGGTTATTCCCTTTATTTTATAATTCTGAAAATCCTATAACAAAGTGGGAACCCGTTCATATTGAAGAGGTTCCCACCCGAATTCCTTTTTGCCGTAGCAGCAAGGTTCGTCAAGTTACTGTTATTCTGGCTGGTTTACTGAGTCAGGGTCTCCCCTGTCTTTTATTCCCGGAACCTTTCCGGCTGATTCCTTTCGGTTTCGGCTTTCCGGGTTCCCCGTTCCAGAAAACTGATCTGGTTTCTGATAACTCTTGCGAAGTCAGCTTCTTCCAGATTGTGGACAGATGCGGAATGGTTTAAAAACCCTTTCGGGCGTTTTCTGCAGCTGTTTTGAATCCTGGTTCGGACCTTTTATCTCTCACTTGATGAAGCAAATATACAACCGGAAAACAGAGAAAGTCAAGTTTTTACAGAACAGGATGTTCACAAAATAATAACGGCAGTTATTAACAAATTGTTGATAACCTGTCATTTATATATTTGATTGATTTTGAAATATTTACCCATAACAAATATAGATAAAGGCCTGGGTTATGCACAATTTCAGTCGATGGAGACGGTCAACTCCCTGCGTGTCAATTCATCAAAATAAGGTTTCAATTCATTGAAAGTGCCGGATTTGATACCACACTTACCTTTAAAATGAGCAATATAGGTACATTGTTCAGCCTGAAAACGTTCATGTCCGCAAATTTCGATCAATGTTTCAATGACATATTCAAATGAATGTACTTCATCATTATACAGAATCAACTCTTTTAAAATTTCATCCTGAGTTCCGGTTCCTTCTTTTGTTTTATCCTTTTCTCGGGTCATAGGCCATACGATGAATTAAAAGGAATATCAATACTACTAATTTAACAAATACAAATGGTAATTTTATCTGATTTTTTAAAAATTTTACAGTAGGATATGCAATTTGAAAAACTGATAAAGGAATTAAGATTGGAATTAGGGAAGCCTTTACCAGGCATATCTTTCCAGATGATCATGTCGTCCTTGCACAGGATCCGGGAGATGATGAATTTACCGGATCCCTTGAATCCCGTTCCCAGCAGCGTATTGATTCTTCTCTATCCTGACCAGGGTTCTATACGGTTTGTACTGATTCTCCGGCCTGAATATAATGGAGTCCATAGCGGACAGATCAGCCTTCCCGGAGGTCGTTTTGAATCTGATGACGACGGTTTTAAAGCCACAGCACTTCGTGAATCCAAAGAAGAAGTCGGTGTAGATCCATCAAAGGTCATTGTGATTGGAAAGTTGACCGAGCTCTATATCCCGCCAAGTAACTATATCGTCCATCCTTTTGTAGGGTTTACTAACGAGAAGCCTGTCTTTAAAAAAGATCCTAAGGAGGTAGAAAAGATCCTTGAAATTAATCTGAATGATCTTCTGGATGACAAAAACAAAAAGAAAAGAAATATTTCAGTCAGAGGTCTTCATTTTTTTACACCTTGTTATGAGATTGAAGGAAATATAATCTGGGGAGCAACTGCCATGATATTAAGCGAATTCCGGGAAATTGTTCTCCAGTGCAGGAAAAGTATCAAAAAAGAAGAAGAAGAAGGATATTTACCTGGATGAATTTGTGAAACAAAAGGATCCGGGAATTCTGCCAGCGTCATAGGAATGGATACATTTTCCGTTATTCTGGTTGTATTGATAGACTTTCCCGTTTTGAACATAATCTTTTGCATCAGAAACAAAGATATTTCCGGTTGCCGGATCGATTCCCAGTCCATACAGATTACGTCCATCTGCTGAAATCAAAGGTTTTGAAGGAACAGCTTCGGAAGAAACCGGCATCTGGTAAACTCCATTGAAGAGAAAGTACAATGTATCCCCATTGTTGTTGATGGTAAGGCGTGAAGGATATCCGGTTGAGGGTAACGTGAATACTTTTTCCACTGTTCTCATTTCAGCATCAATTCGCATCAATCTTGGAGTTTCGGTATAATCATATCCTCCGGTACAAAGAACCCAAATTTTATTTTTTTTGTCTTTAACAATACCCGTAGGATCAATCCCTGTCTTGATACTGTCGACGATCATATCTTTTTCTGCATTGATCACCAGTATCCGGGGATTTCTTTTGGAACTGGGTTGGTTATAGTCTCCAAGACAGGTAGTAAAAATGTAATGGCCATAAGATGCCAGGCCTTCTGTCCAGCCGGAGACTGAAATATTATTAACCACCTTATTGGTATTCAAATCAATAATAGAAATATTTTTCTGCAGATTTGAAACATACGCTTTTTGTCCGTTATATAAAAGGATAAAACGGGGTTCATTAAATCCATCAATAGAAGTTATAGAAGAAAAAGTTGTAGCCGAAACAACTTCTACTTTGTTGGAATTATTTACAACAATATAACCCTTGTTATTACTGATGCTCATAGATTCAGCGACATCACCTAACTTATGGCCATTATTTTTATCAGAATAAATATCCTGATAAACTTTATTATTTATAGGATCAATAAAGGTAACCGAAGCATTCGCCCAATTGAAATTTCCTTCATTGACTACAAAAACGCCTGATGTATATGAGGTATCGGTACCATTATTGGTACTACTGGTTTTTTCACGGATATGATCTTTCTGACATCCTGCAAAAAAGAAGATGACAAAAGCGAAAACGCAAGATAAATGGGTAATACGCATCAAAAAGCGAAATTTCATTCTCTGTGTATTGGTCACTTATTGAAATTTACGCGAACTGTTATTTCGTAGTTTCTTCCCGGCATTGGCCGGCTAACAATAGATTGGTAATCTAAATCAAACAAATTATTAATTTGACCTTGTAAAGATAGTACAATTCTTTTTAAATGAAAATATTTCCCTAAAATTATATTAGACAAGTTATAACCAGGCATATAACTGCTGTTATCTTTTCCAGTATATCGCCGGCTGGTATAAGATAAGTTGTAGTCAAAATAAAAGCCACATTTCCGCACTTCTAATGTTGAATTGAACGTATTTTCAGGAATATAGATTTGTTGTTTCCCAATGGATGCATCGTCAGGGAGATAGGATTTTTCATAAGTAGAACGGCAATAATTATATGCATTATTAAAAGAGATATTTGCACCTCCGGCTTTAACCGTAATATTCAAACCCGCTTCAATTCCTTTGGCAAGGACTTCGCTCACATTCATAGGTTTCCAGAGGGCGCTGTTTTCAGCAGAGGGTAACCAAACGATCAGGTCTTTCATCAGGGAGTAATAACCGGTTAGTTCGGCTTCAAGAAATACATTTCCGTTTGCAGATGATAAATTATACACGGTACTCCCTTCTGCAGCATAATCGGATTCCATCTTAAGGTCAGGATTTCCGGAGATGGCCCAATAAAGGTCATTCAGAGTCGGATAGCGGTAATTTTTTGAAACATTTGCAGAGAAGCTGATGTTTATTTTATCAAAAGGTCTGTATTCTATTCCAAATGCAGGAATAAAAGGTGAGCATTTATTATCTATAAGATCCTGACGGAGAACGAGTGACATCTCGATTTTCCGGTGAACGTCGTAAACAAATTCAGCGAAAATTCCTGATGTCGAGCGGATTTTCTTGCCGTCGTATGCATCTGAAATTGCCCAGTCATAATTCAGATCGATTCCTGGTTGTATAGAAAGATTTTTTATACCTGAATATTTTAACCGGATTTTGTTGATCCAGGAATAGGTCTGATGATTGTTTTCAAGGGTATCATTGATGTAATCCATGAACTGGTCTACAAAAGCCGAGCGGACTAAAAGGTTAATATTTCCGGTAAAATATTTCCATTCGATCATGCTCCTCAATGCACGATCAAGCTGACGGTCATTATGTTCTTCTCCCTGTAATATTGGCGGAATATAATGGTGACTTTGGCTATACCAGATCCTTGCAGCAAGGAAATTCTTTCTGTTAATCCTCGAATATAATTCTTCCGAAAGTCCGTATTGATAGTACTTTGCATTCGTTTGTCGTTCATATTCACCTGTCTGATCGTTAAAAAACAAGAAATTGTTCAGAGACGACGAAAAATTGGCTTTTGTCTGGGATTGGATTTTCTGGTTTCCTGCATCCATCGAAAGGGTCATTCCATAAGTATCAAAACTGGCAAAAGATTGTGAGGCCGAAACTTTCAATTTGTTTTCCCAATCCGGATCGTTTACAATATCTATGATACCACCAAAAGCCCCGGGAGATTTGGAGATTCCTGCACCTCCGTAAATGATTTCAAGGCCATTGAATTGAGCAACAGGTATTTGCGAAAGGTCAGTTTGGCCCAACATAGGGGAATTGATGGCAATTCCATTCCATTCCACCTGAGTATGATTTGCAGAAGTACCACGCAAAGAGGGAGTAGCTATGCTTCCATTACCGTAGGTCTTGATAAAAACGGTAGAATATTGAGCCAGAACAGAAGAAAGATCGGAATTAAGATGAGGTAGCAGCAAGGAAGAATCGATTTTCACTCTTTTGAATCCATCATTTTTGACGATATAGCTGGCTTTGATCTCTACTTCGCCAAGGTGCAGTGTGTCCTTTAAGCTTTGCGCTTCCAGCACAGAACCCGCCGGAATTCCGAAAAAAAGGAGGCTGGCTATACCGATATAAAAATGCGTAAACTTCAATGAAAAGATTTTATCAATGAAGCTATTGTTTAATTATTTTGACAGATTGCGTGGAACCGTCAGAAAATTGGAAAATTCCGACATAGAATCCTGCATGAAGTACAGATATATCAATGGATTCCTGAAATTTTTCGATTTCTTTTCCGAAACAGGTTTTACCTTGCAGGTCATAGAGGGTAAATTGAGTTTTTCCCGGACGATTCATTGAAAGAGTGATAACATCGGTGCATGGATCTGGGAATATTCTGAGTGAACCCGGATTTTTTTCAACAATACCCTGTTCTTTTTCGTGAATGACTCCGACAGCATCAAGATCGAATCCACCTGTATTAAAAGGAGTCGGCCATGGATCATTAATAATATGTCCCTGGGTATCCTGCGTTGCATAGGGTGACTGAATAGATCCTACCACATCGACAATCCGGACAAAACGTACATTATTAACATCCAGTCCGGAAATATTCTTAAGGGTATCCAGGTCAAAAGGGGTTCCATAGTACACGCGGTATTTTCCAGCCAGGTTATTGATTTTTTCCGGATCCAGCGTACCAAAAGTTCCCACCTGAACAGAATCCTGAGTCAATGAAGTACAGGGGAAACGATAAAAATGGATGCTATCGGAGCTTACTTCCACGAAAGCCAGTTCCAGAAAATTATCGAGAAACCCGTTTTCGAAGACAGCAAAATCCCATCCGGGCCCGTTTTTAATGGGCATATTAAATCCGAGTGTAGCGGATCCCCCGTCACCCAGGCTTATTACCAAATTATCCGGTGCTCCGGTGGCATCAGATGCAGCACCGTAATTTGTCCTGTTTGATCCCTGGTAGTAAAAATTTGTATCAGAAACATTAACATATCCCGGATTGTAGGAACAGTAGGTAGCCCAGGAAATAAAAGCTGAACTATCTTTATAAATAGCGGTAGTTCCGGGCTGACCAGCTGCTGGTGGAAACTGTGCAAAGGAATAAAAACAAAAAAGACAAAAGATTCCGATCAATCCTGGTTTCAAAACAATCTTTTTATAAAATATGAATCTTCCCTGCATCCTGAAAGTTAAGCTCATCCGATGTTATTTTTTTACAATTTTCCTTGTCTGAACACCATTATCGAATTGGACTGTAATAAAATAAATACCGGATGGAAGGGATGAAATATCAATCTTCGTCATATTTTCAGAAGAAGAAACCGGTTTATTGAGGACAATTCGTCCCGTAAGGTCTGAAATCCTTATATCTAAAGCGTTCATAGATGAATTCCACTTCAAGGATAAGATATTATTTACAGGATTCGGGTAGGTAGAAAGTGTCAGATCTTTACCGGATTCAGGGTTGATTCCTGAAGGTGAGCGGAAATCGATAGCTATAGCATCGGCATTAATTCCTGTTTGATAGGAAGTCAGGGAATCACCTGTAAGGGTTGTCACTATTCCGTAACCAAAGGTACTTTGATTTCCAAAATTCAGATAGAATTCATCATTAACATAATCCAAAGTGCCGGAAGTATAAAAGATATGTTTAAATGAACCGGGATCGGGAACGACTGAAGGGTTGACAACTGTTCCATTATCCAGGTTATAGGAACCAATTGCAAAATTCATAATCATGTAAAGGATATTGTCTTTAATTCCAATTCCTTTCCCAAGATAATAAGGAATTGCATGAACGGAATGACTTCCAGAATAAATGTTATACTTTGAAATACCGCCCTGATAACCACTTCCGGTCAAATTTTCATTAATTCCAAAGATGTATCCTCCATAGGCATAGAGATCTGTTATTGCCATTGCCGTATCTCCCAGTTCCACTTCGTGAACCAGCTGCCAGTTGTTCGGATTGATAACGGCCAATTTCCCATGAGTTCCCAGGTAGCCATAATTCACGGCGATATATACCGAGTCATTGGAAATGGCAATTCCAGCGCACTCACCGGAGACATTCTGGATGCGAGCCCATAGTGCAAGGTTAGAAGCATCAAGTATTTCAACAAAAAACTTCTTGACCGGATATTGCTTTGTCACGATGAGTTTATTGTTATAAATCTGAAGTCTGTCCAGGCCTGAATCTGCAACAGCTGCAACACGTTGGTAAGTATCAATATTGTACATGACAATAGAATCCTGTGCCGCAACATAAGCAAAATTGCCTGATATAATAAGATCCTGAATCGATTGGGTATATACTGTACCAAAGAAATTCGTATTGTGGTTTGTAGGATTATAGGCCTCAAGGGTCACATAATCTGTATAAGGTGGCACCTCAAATTTACCACCATTTCCAATAATGACCTGATTTACGGATGTGCTTTTCTGGGCAAATCCTGTTATGCCTGTAATCAGCAAAAAAGAAAGAATCAGAACGTTGTAAAAGTTTTTTGTTTTCATACCTGTACGACAATTAAGTGGGAAAAAACATAACTTGACATAAATCGAAACAAAAATAAACAATTTAAGAGGTGAAATATGTTAATTTATAATAAATTTGTTACCAAATTGCTAATTTAAAGATATGAAATTCATTCTCCGGTTTTTGGCAGTTTTAGCTTTTTCTGTTCTTTTGATTGGAATTCCTTTCACATCCTGCAATTCCAGAAAAGCAACCTGCTATTCATCAAAGTATTACAAAAAGGATTACCGGAATAAAAAGAACCATAGTGACTACAATGTCAAGTACTCCTTTAAAGCAAGGCCTGTTAAAAAAGCGTATTATATTAAAAATGGTGTTTCGAGGTAGGCTTGCAATTTTCTTCCAGATCTGTCTTTTCCTGGTACCTTTTCTCACTTCCTGTCAGTTTACGCGGTATATATTCTGGAACTATGCCGATGTTGGTGATATGAATAAATTTCCGGCTGATACGCTCCGGAACACGGGATCTGTTTTTAATTTTGCCGTCTCTCCTGCCCCGGTAAAGGTCACTCTTCCGGGAGCTTTTGCAAAGGAATCAAATTCCCGGTCTTTCACTGAATTCCTGGATAAGCAAAAAACGCTGGCCTTTCTGGTTATCCGGAATGACAGCATAGTTTATGAGGTATATTTCAACAGATATAGCAAAAGTTCACTGATACCGGCCTTTTCCGTAACCAAATCATTTATATCCGCATTAACCGGAATTGCATTGTCGGAAGGATATATCAAAAGTATCGACCAGCCGGTAACTGATTTTCTTCCTGGATTAAAGGATCCAGGGATGAGCAGGGTATCACTCCGGAATTTGCTCACGATGCGTTCGGGAATAAAATTTGATGAGAGCTATAACAAACCCTGGTGTGAAGCAGCGACTTTTTATTACGGAACAAATCTGCCAAGGCTGACCCTGAAGCTGAAGACCCTTTCAGAACCCGGAAAATCATATGAATATCAAAGCGGAAACACTCAACTTCTGGGAATGGCGTTGGAACATGCAACGGGAAGGACACTTTCGGAATATTTGGAAGAGAAAATCTGGAATCCTTTAGGTATGGAAAGTCCGGCAACCTGGAATTATGACAGTAAGAGATATCATCAGATCAAGGCATTTTGCTGTATCAATGCCCGGGCAAGGGATTTTGCACGTTTCGGACGTCTTTATCTTAATCGGGGGAACTGGCAGGGAAAGAGCATCATTCCGGAAAGCTGGGTTAAGGAATCACTGACTATAACAAACGATTCAAAAGATTCGCAGGGTTACCCTTATACCTATCAATGGAGGGTTACTCCTGAAGGAAACTTCTTTGCAAAAGGTATATTGGGACAATTTATCTATGTATGCCCTCAAAAGAATATCATCATTGTGAGAATGGGCGAAAGTGCCGGAAAAATCGTTTGGCCGGAATTATTCCATCAGCTTCTTGACCAGTTCTGATACCTCGGATCAGTCAGCTTAAAACATCTCCGGATTAACAGGATAGTTGTATGATTTTTTTGAAATTTCCTGAGAAAAAGTAAAATAGGTAATATTTCCCTGGGAGCAGAGTTCATTTTTCGAATTCAGGATACGAACTTTGATATCCGCAAGGTTTTTGCGCATTTCCTTCAGTTCTGCACGGATAGTAAGTTTCCCGCCATTTACAAAAATCGGTTTAAAGTAACGGATCTCCATATTTGAAGTAACACCGGCACGCATGAGTTTTACATAAACCAGCCAACTGGCAATCTCATCCATGAGAGTCGATTGGATTCCACCATGAAGTACATTCATATAACCCTGATGGTGATCCTTGGGAGTCCATTCAGAAATCAATTCATTCCCATCTTCATAAAATTCCATCTGAAGTCCTGCCGGATTATCCGGTGAACAACCAAAGCAATTGTAACCCGTCAGTCCTTTGAACGGGTTCCTGATTTTACGCATAAATAAAAAGAAAATTTATTTGGCTGACCCTTTTTTATAGGTCGATTTCCGTATCGCTTTGCCGGTTTCATCAAATTCCGTCCAAACACCTTCTTTCACACCGTTTACATATTTACCGGACACTTTGATTTTACCGTTTCTGTAAAATTCTTTGTAATCACCGGAAGGTACATTATTTACATAAAAAGACTGGCATTGCAGGGAATCATTTTCATAAAACTCATTATGAATTCCGTCAAAACCGCCATTTTTATATTCATAGAAAGCAACCGGTTTACCCATTGTATTATACCAGCGGGTAATTCCATTGCGGATATCATCTTTGTATTCTGCTTCTTCTTTTATTTTACCATTATCATAGTATGTTCTGGACATACCATTTTTTTTGCCATCCTGATAGTTCACTTCGGATAACGGATTCTCATTGTACTGGCTGTAATTGATGGCAGGTCCGTTCAGCTTGCCGTTTTTATAGCTTTCCTGTGCGGTAAGCCTGTTTTTACGATCAAAGGTTAAAGAAATACCATCTCTGAACCCACTTTTATAAGAGTCCAGTTTCAGAATAATGTTTCCGTTAACATAGGTAATCCAGTTACCGGTACGGCCATTATTATCATAATAACCTTTCATGACCTGATCACCCATTTTTTCTTCCCAGTAACCAACCTTCTGGTTATTGGCATTCATTTTATTAATTGTGTCCGATTGAGTAACCTGGGCGCTCAATAATTGCGGTATAAACAATGAAACCACAATGAAGAATGAGAATACTTTTTTCATAATTCCGGTTTTAATTTTAGCAAAAATACAAAATAATGTATCATAAAAAAGCTACTTAATGGATCTCTCCATAAAGATCAAAATTTTCTGCTGCCGTAATTTTTACGTCGTAGAATGAACCAATAGAAAGGGTTTTAGCGGTTCTGATAAGGACTTCATCGTCAATTTCCGGAGAATCGTACTGAGTTCTTCCTATATAGAACTCATTCTCTTTCCGGTCGATAATAACTTTTTGCTTCTCCCCTATTTTTTTTTGATTTAATTCCAGAGATATTTCCTGCTGAATATCCATTAATTCAGATGCTCTCTTTTTCTTTAATGATCCAGAAACGGAATCTTTCAGTTGATATGCAGTTGTTCCTTCTTCGTGAGAGTAGGTAAAAACTCCAAGCCGGTCAAACCGTGCTTTTCTCACGAAATCACAGAGTTCAAGATGTTCCTGATGTGTCTCACCCGGATATCCGGTAATCAATGCTGACCGGATAGCGACACCGGGAATGTTTTTCCGGATCGAAGCAATCAGGTTCCAAGTTTTCCTGCTGCCGACGCCTCTCTTCATGGATTTGAGGATCCGGGCGGAGATATGTTGCAGAGGGATATCCACATATTTGCAGATTTTATCATTTTCCCTCATTACCTTCATCAATTCAGGGGAAAAGCCATCCGGATATGTATAATGCAGGCGGATCCATTCTATCCCTTTGATACAGGAAAGATTCTGCAGGAGTTCAGGTAAAAGTCTTTTCTGATAGAGGTCCTGTCCGTAAAAGGTTGTATCCTGAGAAATGACATTAATTTCCCTGACACCTTTTTTTGCAAGAAATTCCGCTTCATGAAGGATATCTTCCATCGGGCGGGATACATGACTTCCACGAATGGAAGGGATGGAACAGAAAGAACATTTCCGGTCACATCCTTCCGCAATCTTCAAATATGCATAATGACCCGGAGTTGTAAGGTGTCTTTCACCAAGTAATTCTTTACGGTATTGGGAGCCCAGTGATTGAAGGATGACAGGTAGTTCATTTACACCAAAAAAGCCATCGACTTCCGGGATTTCATTAGCCAGTTCATTTTTATATCTTTCAGAAAGGCATCCTATAACAAAAAGTTTTTTCAGACGACCTTCCTTTTTCATCTTCACAAAATCCAGGATGGTATCAATGGATTCATTTTTAGCATCAAGGATAAAGCCACAGGTATTGATAACAGCAGCATCAAGGGTTTCAGCGCCGGAGGGATCGGTGATCAGCTGAAAACTATTTTCATCCAGCTGACGCATAAGTACTTCTGTATCAACCAGGTTTTTTGCGCATCCCAGAGAAACGATACCGATCCGTTCAGTTTTTTTCTTTGTTTTCAAAAATCAATGGCTGAACAAGCTATCGACAAACTCGTACCGGCTGAAAAGTTGAAGATCTTCCATTTTTTCACCGATACCAATGTATTTTACAGGAATTTTAAACTGGTCAGAAATGCCAAGGACTACCCCACCTTTTGCAGTTCCATCAAGTTTGGTAAGGGCCAATGCATTGACTTCCGTAGCAGCAGTGAACTGGCGTGCCTGTTCAATGGCATTTTGTCCGGTGGAAGCATCCAGGATCAGGAGTACTTCATGAGGTGCATCAGGGATCAGTTTCTGAACTACCTTTTTAATTTTTGACAGTTCATTCATCAGTCCGATCTTATTATGAAGACGACCGGCAGTATCGATAATAACCACATCCACATTACGGGCAATGGCTGATTTAACTGAATCGAATGCAACGGAAGCCGGGTCTGAGCCCATAGATTGGAGGATGATGGGAACGCCAACCCGGTCAGCCCAGATTTTCAGCTGGTCGACGGCAGCAGCCCGAAACGTATCCGCTGCGCCTAATAATACCGAAAACCCGGCTTTTTTAAACTGATATGCAAGTTTTCCAATTGTAGTCGTTTTTCCAACACCATTCACTCCGACAACCATGATTACATATGGACGTTTCCCTTCGGGGATAACAAAATCTGAAGTATCTTCCACATTATTTTCCTGCAGAAGTCCGGCGATTTCATCTTTCAGAATGGCATTTAATTCAGAGGTTCCGATATATTTATCTTTCTGAACTCTTGCCTGGATACGGTCAATGATTTTCAGGGTGGTTTCCACACCTACATCAGAAGTAATAAGTATCTCCTCCAAATCATCCAGGACTTCGTCATCAATCCGTGATTTCCCGATTACAGCTTTGGAAATACGGTTGAAAAGTCCTGATTTGGTCTTTTCCAACCCCTTATCGAGGTTTTCTTTTTTATCTTTGGAAAAGAGGGAGAATAATCCCATGAGATTTTATATTGACCTTATTTAATAAAAAAAGCTTTTTTCACCAGGAAAAAAGCTTTTTCACCTATTTGAAAAGTCTTTTATTTGTTCGACGAAAGGAAATCTTTCACTTGATCGTTCGGAACAATATTTTCCTGGAAGACATAAGCACCGCTTTTACCCGCTTTGACCATACGGATAACTTTTGTAAAATCTTTTCCTGTAGCGGTCTGGAATGTTGCAACAACTTTCTTTGCCATTATTTTATTTCTTTATGAACGGTTACTTTTTTCAGATAAGGGTTGTATTTTTTCAACTCGAGACGTTCCGGTGTGTTTTTCTTGTTCTTCTTGGTGATATACCTTGAAATTCCGGGGACGCCACTATTCTTTTGCTCCGTGCATTCGAGAATAATCTGAACACGCTGATCTTTGCTCTTTTTTGCCATCTTGCTTTAGCATTTAGATTTTTCGGAGTGCAAAAGTATTACTTTTCACAATAATAACCAAAATATTTTCCTATTTTTAGGCAAAGAAAAAAATCATTCTTCCTTGGCTGATTGGACATCTACTCTGAAAGGCTATCAGGCCTGGCTTCAACTGGAGAAATCTCTTTCTTCCAATTCGGTAGAAGCATATATTCACGATGTTGAAAAGCTTATCCAGTACCTGGACACCAACCAACTCAGGATTTCACCCGACCATATTTCTCATCAGAATCTACAGAATTTTCTGAAATGGATCTCCGAACTGGGAATGACAGCCCGCTCACAGTCCAGAATATTATCCGGGTTACGAAGTTTCAATAAATATCTTCTTTTAGAAAACATCATCCGTGAAGATCCGACTGAATTGCTGGAATCTCCTAAACTTGGAAGAAAGTTGCCTGTTGTGTTGAGCGTTGAGGAAATTGATTCACTGATCAATGCCATCGATCTGAGCAAACCGGAAGGTGAACGCAATAAAGCGATGCTGGAAACTCTTTATGGATGTGGGTTACGGGTTTCTGAACTAATCAACCTTAAGATTTCCGGATTATTTTTTACAGAAGGATTTATCCGCGTTACGGGTAAAGGCGATAAAGAAAGGCTGATTCCGCTGGGCAGCACGGCTGAAAAGTACATTCATGTTTACCTGGATACCATCCGTCCTCATGTTCCATTGAAAAAAGGAAATGAAGATATTGTTTTTCTGAACCGCAGAGGAAGCAAACTTACCCGGGTCATGATATTCACAATTATTAAAGATCTTGCGTCTAAAGCCGGAATCAAAAAGAATATCAGTCCTCATACTTTCAGACATTCCTTTGCCACTCATCTGGTTGAAGGCGGTGCTGACCTTAGAGCAGTGCAGGAAATGCTCGGGCACGAATCCATTACCACCACTGAAATCTATACTCATCTGGACCGGGAATATCTGAGGAGTACGATCCTGCAATATCATCCCAGGAGATAGCTCTTTTATTTAAAAGGTGAATTAGGCTCTTTTGCCATATGGTTATAAACCATTACATCCATAAAACGATGTAAGAATTTATTCAGGAAAACCGTCATTTTACCTTGCATTGTCAAGATCAGGAAAAGTTTTTTCCTTTCAACGGCACGGATGATTTTCTGAGCAACTTTCTCAGCGCTCATCAGCTTGCTTTCATCCAACGGAGTTTCGCCCTGGGAGCTACCGTCTTTGGATAGCGCTACATTCCGGATATTGGAACTTGTAAAACCAGGACAAGCGATCAATACATGAAGTCCTTTTTTCAGATTTTCGGTCCGGACCACTTCAAGAAATCCATTAATGGCAAATTTCGAGGCAGAATAGCCCGTCCGTCCGGGGAGTCCTCTGAATCCTGCGACAGAAGAGATACCTACCACGGATCCCTTTGATTTCAACAAATATGGTAAAGCATATTTTGTGCAATAGACAGTCCCCCAAAAATTAGTATCCATCAGGCGGCGTATTACATCCAGGTCAAGATCTTCAAACACAGCTCTCATAGAAATCCCGGCATTGTTTATCAAAATATCAATAGAGCCGTATTTTTCGATGGTTTTTTCAATCAGATTCCGGCAATCTTCCTCACGAGAGACATCTGTTTGCACAGAAAGCACCTGAACACCTTGTTTCACTAAGTCCTGTTCTATTACATGCAGTTTTTCAATATTTCTGGCAGCGATTGTGATTTTTGCACCTTTATGACCATATTCAAAAGCCAGCGCTTTTCCTATTCCGGAAGAAGCTCCGGTTATAATTACGACTTGATTTTTCATGCAGACAAATGTAGTGCCTTTCCCTTAGAATCAGAAATTGCATAAATTCGGCGATTAATTTGAAAAGGACATGACAGAAAGAGAACTTTTTTATCGTTTTCTCGGACTTCCGGGGACTTCTCCCCTGGGGATCGAAATATCGAAGGCAGAAGGTCTTTATTTATATGACCCGTCAGGAAAACGTTACATTGACCTGGTTTCGGGAATTTGTGTAAGCAACATCGGTCACCGGCATCCGGTTGTTTTAGAAGCGATCCGTGAACAAATCGACAAATATCTATATTTGAATGTATATGGTGAAATCATCCAAAGTCCACAAGTGCGATTGGCTGAAAAACTGGTAAAGCTTCTTCCCCATGAGTTAGATCAGGTATATTTTGTCAATTCAGGTAGTGAAGCCATTGAAGGAGCTGTTAAGCTGGCTAAGCGTGCCACCCGGCGGACATGTGTGGTTTCATTTAAAAATGCTTATCACGGAAGCACTCAGGGAGCCCTGAGCATCTTGGGAAATGAATGTTTAAAAAGTGCATTCCGGCCGCTGATACCCGGAGGAAAAATCATTCCATTCAATGATTCAGATGCGCTGGAACAAATCGATGAAAGAACAGCCTGTGTGGTTGCCGAGACGATTCAGGCAGAAGCAGGCATCATTTTACCGGATCCAGGTTATATTAAAGCATTAAGGGATCGATGCACTAAAACCGGTACGCTTTTGGTAATTGATGATGTCCAGATGGGATTTGGCAGGACGGGAAAGATGTTCTCTTTCGAAAATTACGGGATATGCCCGGATATTCTGGTTTTAGCCAAAGCGCTGGGGTTTGGCATGCCTCTGGGAGCATTCATTGCCCCTAAAAAAATAATGAGCATGCTGACTCATGACCCGGAATTAGGACATATAACGACTTTCGGAGGACATCCTGTGAGTTGTGCGGCATCGTTGGCCGGATTGGATGTAATGATCAATTCCGGTGTTATAAATCATGTCAGTGAAAAAGGTCTTCAAATTGAGAAAAAGATTGAAAAACATCCGTTTGTTAAAGAGATCCGGAGAACAGGATTAATGTTAGGAATTGACATAAGTAACCCGGAGTTAAGGAACAAATTTTCTGAAAGATGCAATCAAAACGGATTGATTATTGACTGGTTTCTTTTTCGACCATCGACATTCCGCATTGCTCCTCCCCTTGTGATATCGGATGATGAGATAGAGGAAGCATGCGGACTTATTTTAAAATCCATGGATGAAACCCTTGCCTGATGCCGGTTTATCTTCTAAACGAACAACCTGTTTTTCCACCGGCTACAGAAGCAGAACCCGACGGGTTACTGGCTATTGGCGGAGATCTTTCCGTCGAACGCCTGATTTCAGCTTATTCGGGAGGGATTTTCCCATGGTTTGAAGAAGAAAATGCTTTTTTTTGGTTTTCCCCGGATCCCCGGCTGGTCTTATTTCCAGGGAAGATAAAAATCAGTCGCAGCCTGGAGCGTATAATAAAATCTGGAAAATTTGAAGTGAGGATGGATACTGCTTTTCGGGAAGTAATTACAAACTGTTCAAAAGTTACCCGGCCTGATGGTGATGATTCCTGGATCAATAAAAAATTCATTGAAGGATATACTGCACTGCATCAAGCCGGGTTTGCCCATTCCATTGAAGCATATTATAATGGAAAACTTTCAGGAGGACTTTATGGAGTATCGCTGGGAAAGGCTTTTTTCGGGGAAAGCATGTTCCATAAGGTAACGGATGCTTCCAAAGTTGCTTTCTCGTATCTGTCCGGAAAAATATTTGATGAATGGAATTTTGATTTCATCGACTGCCAGGTTGAAACTTCTCACCTTATTTCCATGGGGGCAGAAAACATTTCCCGGAAGAAATACCTCGAATTATTAGCGAAAACTCTTAAAAAGAGAACCCGGAAAGGGCCCTGGAAATCAGAGCCCTAATTTTTTACGGATTTCTTTGGGAATGGCATTTTTATTCACCATAATGTCTGTAGTCTTCAGTCTTACATAAGCATCAGATGCATAAAAATATCCTTTGTACGGGCTGCCATCCAGACCCCATGAATTTTTAACGAGGAAATATTTGTTTCCGTTCTGGTCTTTTGCAAGTCCGGTAATGTGCATACCGTGATCATCGGTTGTAGTGAAGTTATCAAATTCCAGTTGGCGCATTTCCGGAGTGATTTTCTTTTCAGGAACCGGACGATTGAATTTGTATAATTCCTTATCTTTTTCGTTATCACTCATCTTTTCCCATTTAGCTCTTTCCAATCCGGCGAGTTCAGGAATGTTTCTGTCGGGAACAACAGCGACACCATTTTTCCAGGAAAAGCCTTTTTCGCTTACATCGCCGCCCCAGGCAACAGAATAGCCATTCATAATAGCATTTTGAATGACTTCCATCATGTCGTCCAATGGCAGGTTATAGGTTTCTTCCATTGCCCAGTTATCAGGGATTTCGAGAATAAATTTGGAATAATACGGATGATGTGTAAAAGATGTAATTTCTACATAGTCATCCGGATTGATGCCCAGCATATCGGCAAATGATCTCGGTGTGTATTCTTTACCCTTGTAAGTAAATTTTTCAGGAAGCTTTCCAAGATATGCATCCAGCAAGCCATCAAAGCCCTGGTGCCATACCGGAGTCAGTTTTTTATTGTCATTTTTCAGGACTGCATTTACATCTGCAGCAAGAACAGCATCCATTTCTCCATGTACATGGTTTGTTTCTCCGATCACTTTACCACTATATGCTTCTTCGGGAACCATTCCGTAATTTTTATAAATATTCAAGACATCGTGGAATTCACCGCCACCGCCAAAGTTGTGTTTACCCTGGAAACGGATGTACATGGTAGCTTTATCGGAATATGCATGCCGAACACAAAACATTTCGGAAAGATCAAAAGTATCCTTGCCCATGCGAAGGAGTTCGGATTCCAGAAATGAGATCGCTGAAAAGCTCCAGCAAGTACCTGAACGATATTGGTTTTTTACCGGGGAAGCTCCTACTTGCTTGACCATAGTGAATACATATCCGGAATCGGATTTTTTAGGTTGATCCTGGCTGTAAACCTGAACGGATAATAGAAGTAAACAACTGAAAATCAAAGAGCAAAAAGTTCTCATGTGAAATTAATTTAAGAGTAAGACAGTTAAAGAGATAATTATCTATTTGTATATGAAGCAAAAATAATGAGATATTCTGGTTGGGAGGTTAAAAATTCTGCAACCACGTTAAAAATGACGATGAAAGATGAATTTTAAGATTACCAATTTACATACGTCAGATGGCCAAACCCGGGGTGGCGTGTTGCAAAATGTGAAATATTACCCAAAGGGATGTTCCTTTTCGAAATCGGGGCGGTACGTGGTTGAGCTGTCCATCTGCTGGATCCAGCCGTTGTACATACCCAGATCATCCATCTCATTTACTACTTTGGAGTATTCCTTATAAGTAAGAGTTCTCCTGAGTAAAGGATGGCTTTTAACAGCCGGAGTCGGGAAATATTGCGACATCAAAGAGATATGGATCTTTGGTGAAAGTTCTTCCGCAATAAAACGAAGCACACCCAGGCTATTATCAATCTGTCCCGGTAACACCAGGTGGCGGATGATCATTCCGGATATTGCTGTTTGATCTTCTTTCAGGTGCAGGACAGACCCTTTCTGGTGAAACATCTCCTTCAGTGCCAGCTTGGCCACGTCAGGATAGTTGCCGGCATCCGAATACTCTTTTGACAGATTGCTGTCGACATACTTTAAATCCGGCAAGTATACATCGATGATACCTTCCAGAGCCCTGATGGTTTCCGGCCGATCATAACCATTCGTATTGTAAACCCATATGGGTTTGTAACCCAACGATTCAACCTTTTCGATAATCATCAACATCTGGGGAATGAAATGTGATGGCGATACAAATCCCACGCGAGTGATTCCTTCATCCAGCATGGATGTGATCTCGCGGATGGCTTCATTAAAATCCTTATGGAATTGACTACAGTTGGTTGAGTTTTTACTAATCTGATAATTCTGGCAATAAATGCATTGCAGATTGCAGTGAGTGAAGAAAATATTGCAGATTCCATCGGGACCACTAATCACAGGCTCTTCGCCCATGTGTTTCACGATGGAAGAGATATTTAAAGATGCATCACTTTTACAAAAACCCAGTCGCGTAGAGAATCTGTCGACATGGCAATTTCTAGGACAAATAGCACAATCGTGAAGAATATCAGGATTATTCAAAGAGGATACATCAAAATCAGGCATAACCGCTTAGTTTTTTCTTTATTTTTGAGCCGGTTGCTCAATCGTTTTGAAACGCAAAATTACTGGAAAAACTAACTCATGAAAGGAACTTACTCTCATATTATCTGGGACTACAACGGTACTCTCCTGGACGACGCATGGCTTTGCGTGGAAGTAATGAATAAATTGCTTAAACAAAGGAATCTCCCTTTGCTTACGTTGGAACGATACCGCTCTATTTTTGATTTTCCTGTTCAGGATTATTATGAATTACTTGGTTTTGATTTTAATAAAGAATCGTTCAGTACTGTGGGTATGGAATTTATAATTCTTTATGACCAGCGGAAAAAGGAATGTTCCATGCATCAAGGTGTTCTGGAAATTCTGAAATCGATTCATGACCAGGGATACCATCAATGCATCCTTTCCGCCAGGGAACAAAACGAACTCCGGCAGGAAACCCGGGAACTGGAAATTGCCGGATATTTTGATTTGATCTACGGACTGGAAGACCATTTTGCGCATGGAAAAGCCGATGTAGGAATCAGGCTGATCCACGATCTTAAGGGAAACAAAGAGAAATACCTCTTTATCGGCGATACCTGTCATGATTCCGAAGTAGCGGATGAATTGGGAATCCAGTGCATGCTTATACCCCATGGGCATCATTCCATTGAAAGGCTTGAAAAATGCCATAAACCTATAATTCAATCTTTTCAGGAATTAATGAAATTATTATGAATCTTTTAAAATATACCGGAACCGGATTATTCATTGTTCTTTTTTCCTTACTCTGTCTTCCATTGTCCGGTTCTGAAATTCCGGAACAAATCCCGAAAACAGCACTGATTTGTGAAAAAGCCTATAATAATGCAGGTTCTGAAGTCAGGGCTACTTTTGATTATTTAAAATCCCTTTCCCCGCAAGCTGGATATCTGACTTTTAAGGATATACGTCATCATCCCAGGTTGCTATCCGGTTATTCTGTTTTATGGTTTCAAAGAAATGATACAACGGTTTTCTCTGAGATGGAGACAAACCGGAAAATCATTCATTCCTTACGTGACTTTATTCAAAACGGAGGATCTCTGTTGCTTACCGGAGAAGCTTTCCGATACATTCTTCCTTTGGGACTGGAAAATATTTCTCCTCAGGACAGCCTGAAACGTAGTATGGATGAAGGGTATGGGAGAAAGCTTGGCTTTCATGCATGGAAAGATCACCCGA
Source organism: Bacteroidota bacterium (assembly GCA_030706225.1). Lineage (GTDB taxonomy): Bacteria > Bacteroidota > Bacteroidia > Bacteroidales > FEN-979 > JAUZOW01. The sequence goes on from JAUZOW010000019.1 coordinate 25,523, forward strand.
TATTCAGCGGGATGAACGGTGGATCTTATATTTTAATGCCATTTAAAGACACAACGGTCAGGATCACAGGATATTTCGGGAAATTTCTTCCGGAGAACGGGAAAGTAGTCGCCGTTGACTGGGATTATATTTTTATGCGGGAAACATCTAAAATAGTAGTCGAATACGGGCTGGGAAAAGGGAAAGTTCTGGCCGTTGGAGGTTATATGGCTTTTTCATCGCTTAACATGAATCGTAAGCATTTGGATTTTTTCACGCAAAATGTATTAAAGTATCTGGCAGGAGAAACTCTTTCTTCATTTCCAAATTACTGGGATTATTCAGAAAGCCAGATTAATAAAGCCTTTCCGCCGTCATCTGTCTTCCCTCCATTTATAATTCCGGAATCCAAAACATGGATCATTCCGGATAATCCAATGACGCTGAAAGCGAAATATGCTTCCGGCAATTCCTGGGATGTTGCATCGGAACGATTGCTGACCATGGGAACAGAGTACGGGGGGATTAAAGAAGTATGGGCGCATCCATTTATGGCATTCCGGGATTATGAAGCAGGCATCCGGTTCTCATACAGTGACACTATTTACTGGTTTACCGATGAACATCCTGAAATTCAGGTAATGCCGGATGGATTGGTCAGAGAATATAAATTCTCCAGAGGATATCTGAAAGAGGTTATTGTGAATGATCCATCTGAACCAGCAGGTGTTATTCATTATGAATATCAAGGTGTTTATCCTGCCGAATTAATCCTTCGCTTTAATAGTAATCTACGGATTATGTGGCCTTATTCCGAGAATGTAAACCGGTTAATACGTCATTCCTGGTTGGATTCAATCCAGGCTTTTTTTGCCGGGGATAAATCCGGGGAACTGTGCCTGTTGTTTGGTGCCAACAAAAAGCCGGATATGAAACTGGAAGGGCAATTTGAAGGATTTATCCCAATAAAAGGGAAAAAGGAATTTGAGGGAATCCCCACATCTGCTTTTAAAGCATCCTTTCTGCTATGCTATCCACTTGGGATGAACGACAGGATGGATGTAGTTTATGCCGCATCGGGAGAAGGATTTGACAAGACATTTTATTCATATAAAAAAGCCATTTCTGATCCGTATGCTATATTTTCCCGTGCAAAAGAGCATATTTCAAGCCTTTTCCATAACAACCTTCAGATCACGACGCCGGATTCCGGATTCAATCTCGGATACCAGTGGGCCATGCTTGGAACCGATCGTTTCATGGTTAATACGCCTGGGATGGGAAGATCTGTAGTTGCAGGTTATGCTACTACAGAAAACGGCTGGGACGGAGAACAAAAAGTCAGCGGACGTCCGGGTTACAGTTGGTATTTTGGCCGGGACGGAGAATGGAGCGGATTTGCCATCCTGGATTACGGTGATTTTGAAAAAGTAAAGGATATTCTTGCTTTCTATAAGAAGTACCAGGATTTATCCGGCAAGATCTTTCATGAAGCAACCACATCAGGTGTCATTCATTACGATGCAGCAGATGCCACTCCTTTGTACATCGTTCTGGCCGGAAAATATTTCCGTCATACGAATGATCTGGAATATTTGAAAAGCAACTGGGGTAGCATCCGGAAAGCAATCGATTTTTGTTTTTCAACGGATACCGATAATGATCATCTGATTGAAAATACAAATGTTGGCCATGGATGGATTGAAGGCGGAAAGCTTTATGGTTCACATGCCACTCTGTATTTAAACGGAATTTGGGCATCAGCATTGGATGAAGCGGCAAATATGGCTAAAGCGCTGGGGTATGCAGAGGCGGATAACTACCAGCAGGAATCTAAGATTGTTAAACAAATCATTAATAACGACTTTTGGATTGACCGGATCAAATTTTTCAGTTATGGAAAAAACAAGGATAATTCTTTCCGCCTTGAACCAACGGTACTACCGGCAGTTCCATTATATTTCCATTTGGCTGAAGAAGAAAAAGCAGGGTTGATCCTTGACCGGTATGCAGGAAATCATTTTACGACCAATTGGGGTATCCGGATTGTCGGAGATGAAAGCCCGCTTTTCAATCCAACAGGTTATCATTATGGAAGTGTCTGGCCTCTTTTCACAGGTTGGACATCTCTTGCAGAATATGCCTATGGAAGAAATGATGTGGCTTTCTCACATCTGATGGAGAACCTGTCAATATACCGTTATTGGGGACTTGGTTTTATCGAAGA
>JAUZOW010000190.1 GCA_030706225.1 Bacteroidota bacterium
ACATGATGCGACAGACGACAGGGTTTTTTTTTCATTTGGGGAGAGATACCAAGATCATAGGTTCTCATCCGCAGAAAATGGCCATATTCCCCGATATCTTTGAAATGATTCTGCTCTTTTACCGTGATCGGGGCACCTATCCGGATCTTTATAACCTTCCCCTGTTTATTCAACATTTCGGAAGGGAGCTTGATGGTCCGTAGCATAGGATGAATCATCCCCAGTAAATGGAAAGTCGCACTGTTATGACCTTCAAAATAGATAGGAACGACAGGCACAGAAGCTTTTTTAATAAATTTCAGGATGGAATATTGCCATTCTTTATCGGTGACACCCCCGGCTTTTATCCTGTATGTTGAAACCTCTCCGGCCGGGAATATTCCGATCGGATGGCCGTTGGAAATTTGCAGAAATGCCTCTCTAAGCCCTCCAAAGCTGGATTTCAGGTCCTTATAGGATTCAAAAGGATTTACACCCAGGAAATATTGGTTGAGAGGTTTCAGTTTCTCCAGAATGAAGTTTACGATCACCCTGAAATCAGGGCGGATCCGGGGAAGAAGCTGAAGCATCAGAATACCATCAATCCCTCCATAAGCATGATTGGAAACGGTAATAAAGCTTCCATTTTTCGGAATATTCTGTAATTCACTGTCATCCAGTTCGTAATGAAGATCTAATAAGTTGATGACAGAATTAATAAACTCCGGAGCTTCCTGATCGGAGATGGAAGAATATTTTCTGTTAAAAACATCAAGTTTAAATAGTCTGAAGACTAATCGTACCAGAGATTCTCCCCCGAAAGTCTTTAAAAAAGGATATGAATCCACTACTTCACGGGGAGTGATAAGATCCATTTATTCGTTTTAGCTTTTATTGTTTTCACAAAATTACAACAATCCTCTAAATCTAAAGGCTTCTTTTCCCGTTCACCAAAGCGAAATCCATCTGTTTTCTGGGGATATCGATTTTCTTGACACGGATACGAATGGGATCTCCCAGTTTGAAAGTTACCCCTTTACGTGATCCTATGACCTGGTAATTTTCTTCATCCAGATAATAATAATCATCATTAAGATCTCTGAGCCGTATCATTCCTTCACATTTTGTTCCCTGTATCTCGACAAAAATCCCCCATTTGCTGACTCCGGAAATAAGTCCGTCGAATTCTTCGCCAATCTTATCCAGCATATATTCTGCCTGTTTAAACTTAACAGACATCCGTTCTGCACTTTCTGCCTTACGCTCCATTTCCGAAGAATGATCGCATTTTACCTCATATTCTTCTTTGCTTGCCGATTTCCCTTGATGCAAGTAGCTGAAAAGCAAGCGGTGAACCATCAGATCGGGATACCTGCGGATGGGTGAAGTAAAATGCGTATAATGCTGAAATCCAAGGCCATAGTGACCTATATTAGTGGTAGTATAAAAAGCCTTCGCCATCGTCCTGACGGCAATGGTTTCAATCATATTCTCTTCACCTTTCCCTTTGATCTGATTGAAAAGGCTGTTAAACGACTGAGCCAGGTTCTTTCGGGTGGAAATTTGCAATTTATAACCCAACTTGGAAATGAACCGGGTAAAGGTTTCCAGCTTTTCGGGAACAGGTTTGTCGTGAACCCGGTAAACGAAAGTCAGTTCATGGTCTTTTTTATTATCGATCCATTCGGCAACTTTCCTGTTTGCAAGCAGCATGAAATCCTCAATCAGCTTATTTGAATCCTTCATTTCACGGAGATAGATTTCAAGCGGCTTCCCGTTGTCATCAAGTTTGAAACGAACTTCCTGGGTCTCAAAATTGATGGAACCTTTTTTATATCTTTCCTCTCTCAGCTTTTTAGCCAACCTGTCCAGAATACGGATTTCTCCAGCATAGTCTCCCTTTCCGGTTTCAATAATCTGTTGAACTTCATCATAATTGAATCTCCTGTCGGAGTGGATAACTGTCTTTCCGAACCATTCATCGAGGACTTTTGCATTTTCGTCCAGTTCAAAAACAGCAGAAAAGCAAAGACGATCTGTGTCGGGTTTCAGGGAACATACTTCGTTTGAAAGTTTTTCCGGAAGCATGGGAATAACCCTGTCAACCAGGTATACGGAAGTACCTCGCTGAAAAGCCTCTTTATCAAGAGCCGTTCCCGGCTTCACAAAATAAGATACATCTGCAATGTGAATCCCAACTTCCCAGGTGCTTTCTGTCAATTTACGGAAGGATAATGCATCGTCAAAATCCTTTGCATCGGCCGGATCAATGGTAAAAGTGAGAACTTCCCGGAAATCCTTTCTGTCGTGGATTTCCTTTTCCTCAATCCGGGAAGGGATCTTCTCCGCTTCGTTTTCTGTAACGCTTGAAAAAGAAAGAGGAAATTCAAATTCAGCCAGAATGGAATCCATTTCCACATCATTATCTCCGGGTTTTCCAAGTACCTGGATAACTTCTCCAAAGGGATTTTCCGACTGAGGTGGCCATTCGGTGATCCGGGCAATTACTTTCTGACCGTTCCGGGCTCCGTTCAGGGCAGACATCGGGATAAAAATATCGATCGGCATACTGGGATTATCCGGTGTCAGAAATGAAAAATTACGGGAGACTTCAATGGTCCCCACAAACTGCTTTTTATTGCGCTTGAGTATCTCAACAACCTGTCCTTCTGTTTTTTTCCCCTTCCTTCTCGGAAAAAGGAACACTTTGACCTTATCTCCGTTGAGCGCGTGAGCAGTATTGATTGCAGCAATGAAAATATCTTCGCTTTTATCATCCGGGATAACATAGGCCTTTCCCGTTTGTTTCATGTCGACAGTCCCTGTGACATAGGTTTGTAGTGCTTTCTCCTCCTCCTTATTTCCGGTTATCTGGTATTTCCCTCTTTTCGTCTGGGTCAGTTCTCCATCATTGCAAAGCTTTTCAATAATGCTTTTTACAAGATCTTTGCTGGCTTTGTCGGTAATTCCCAAACGTGCTGTTACCTGCTTGTAATTGAACCCGCTGTAAGGGCTTGATTTGAAAACATCTATCACATTCCTTACAAAAGTATTGGGATTCCCGATCCCCGAATTCTTCTTTTTCCTCATAACATAGTTTTAGCCTATTGTCACGTAAAGTTACCATGAAATACAAGATGTATTCATTGTATCCGGATTAATTTTTGTGAAGTTTAAAATGGAATGGGGTAAAAACAAAGAGAGGGTGTCCCTTTTCTGAGACACCCTCTCTTTTTAATTTTTCCTGTCAGGCCAAAGGTGGAAATGAATTTTTGGTGTTTGGTAGGAAGGAAGTTGGTTTGTCGAATTTGTTGTCCCCGGCGGTGGAGTTGTGTGGTTTTTCTTGCTGCATATTATACTCCATCTGGTGCATTCCCACCTTGGTCTGCTTCAGGATATCTTTATATCTTTAAATGTTTAAAGTGTTTACAATACTTTCTGCCCAGGGATTCATTGATTCTGTAGTGTTCTGAGAATCATTACCTGTGGGAATATCGCCATTAATGATCCAGACTGAGATCTGAAGACCGATAATATCTGATACGACATTTACACCCCAATCATAATAATCAATGGGGATATAAATCGTTTGATCCGGTACCATAAAATACGGACCTTTTACCTGTTTGGTATCTATGCACACTGCATAAACCTGAATAGGATCATCTGGGCCATAGGTCGAAGGAGAATTAACACCATTATTGGAATATGAAACGGTAGCTTTCACAGCCATCGTTCTCTTTCCTTTATTGGTTGGATTGTTCAGGCTGTTTGACAATTCGGCAAAAGCCTGCTGCCCTTTGACCGGAACATTATACGAAGGAATAGGTTTTACATTGATGTTGGCAGCAAATAATGGAATACATCCGGCCAGGATCAAAAAAACGAACGTATTGATTAACTTTTTCAT
>JAUZOW010000191.1 GCA_030706225.1 Bacteroidota bacterium
GCCCGGGATGTCGGGTATTGAGACCCTTTTTAAAATCAAGGCGGAGTTGCCGAATCTTCCAGTCGTTATGATCACTAAAAGTGAAGAGGAATCCATCATGGAAGATGCCATTGGCTCTAATATTTCCGATTATCTGATCAAGCCTGTAAATCCGAATCAGATCCTTCTTTGTTTGAAGAAAAATCTGGAAAACCGGAAACTGGTCAGTGAAAAGACCACTTTCCGCTATCAACAGGAATTCAGAAATATCGGCATGGAGATCAGCCCCAGGCTGACGTATTCCGAATGGATGGAAGTATACAGGAAGATCACATACTGGGAATTAAGCCTTGAACAATCTTCTGATGATGGAATGAATCAGGTTCTTCAGATGCAGAAACAGGATGCAAATCAGGTTTTTTGTAAATATTTTGAGCGGAATTATCTTGATTGGATTAACGGGAAGAATGCAGATAAACCTATCCTGTCACATACCCTGCTCAAAGAAAAGGTGTTTCCCTACCTGGCAGATAACCGTCCGATGTTCATAATCGTAATCGATAATCTCCGATACGATCAGTGGAAAATATTGCAAACGGTCCTGGAAAATTTTTTCCGGATCGAAAAAGAAGAAATCTATTTTAGTATTATTCCTACTACAACCCAGTATGCAAGAAATTCATTGTTTTCAGGATTGCTTCCTACAGAGATTGAAAAAAAATATCCCAAATATTGGGTCAATGAGGATGAAGAAGGAACGAAAAACAATTATGAAGGAGAATTACTGGGAGAATTGTTGAAAAGGTATGGTCACGATATCCGGCATTCTTATTATAAGGTGCTGAATATGACGTACGGGAAAAAGCTGGTCGAATCCCTCCCCAATCTGATGTCGAACAAGCTGAATGTCATTGTGTATAATTTTGTCGATATGTTATCGCATGCCCGCACGGAAATGGAACTCATCCGGGAACTGGCTGATGATGAAAAGGCTTACCGTTCGCTGACGCTTTCCTGGTTCCTCCATTCACCTCTTCTGGATATCTTTAAATTCCTTGCCGGAAAGGATGTGGATGTATTTATCACTACCGATCATGGCTCTATCCGGACCAATAATCCGGTAAAAGTGCTGGGCGATAAAAATACCAATACAAATCTCAGGTACAAGACGGGTAAAGCACTGAAATATGAGAAAAACGAGATTTTTGAGATTAAAAATCCTGCAGATGCTTACCTCCCGAGGCTCAATGTAAGTTCGAATTATATTTTCTGCCGAAGCAATGATTTTTTCGCTTATCCGAATAACTATAACTATTATGTGAATTATTACCGGAATACCTTTCAGCATGGAGGAATATCCATGGAAGAGATTATGATTCCCTTCGTGATGCTGAAACCTAAATGATCCGGGAAAACTGTTAATACACTGTTTATTGGAAATGCATAAAATTACAATCCGTTCTGAAAGTGAGCTTGAAAAAGCTGCCCGGGATCTGATGGCGGCTTATCCGGATGCACGTGTTTTTGCTTTTTACGGTAAAATGGGAGTCGGAAAAACCACTTTTATCCGTTCTATCTGTCGTTTGCTGGGGGCAGAAGATATAGTACAAAGCCCTTCCTTTGCCATCATCAATGAATATCTCACGGAGAAGGGGGATTCTCTGTATCATTTTGATTTTTACAGGATCCGGAAACTGGAGGAAGTATACGATCTGGGATATGAAGATTATTTTTATTCCGGGAAATATTGTTTTATTGAATGGCCGGAATTGATTGAATCCCTTCTGCCTTCAGATGTTGTGAGAATTATGATGGAAGGAGAAAAGGACAGGATCATTACATACTGAATTCCTTTATTTTTTTAGTAATTTCGTGTAAATTTTCGGATTATGGAGGAATCAAAATCCAGATATGCTGAATTTCTGTTTCCCCAGGAAGAAACCCTGGAAACCGGGAAGCAAAAATCAAAGCTCAGCATAGGAATCCCGAGAGAATTGCACGAGACGGAGAACAGGATTCCATTGACTCCCGTAGGAGTTGCATTACTTGTCCGTCATGGCCATAATGTTATGATCGAAACAGGATCCGGCCAGGCGGCGCATTTTCCCGACAGGGAGTTCAGTGAAGCGGGTGCCCGGATCCTCTATTCGACAGAAGAGATTTTCAAGTCGGATATTATTCTGAAAGTTTCTCCTTTTACCCCTACTGAGATTGAATTTATGAAGCCGAAACAAACTCTTGTTTCTGCTTTGCAGCTTGGAATTCAAAAGGAGGAATATTTCCGGTGGCTGATGTCAAAAAAAGTCACGGCTTTTGCTTTTGAGCTGATTCGTGATAAATCCGGTTCTTTTCCAATCATCCGCTCGATGAGTGAAATCGTTGGCAATACTTCAGTCTTTATTGCTGCTGAATATTTGTCAGATAAAGAATTTGGAAGGGGGAAAATGTTTGGCGGATTTACCGGCATTAAGCCTTGTGAAGTTGTTATTTTGGGTGCAGGTACGGTCGGCGAATATGCAGCCCGCTCTGCTATTGGCCTTGGTGCCGTTGTCAAAGTCTTTGATAAATCCGTATTCCGGCTTCGCAGAATGCAAAGCGACCTGGGAATCCGGTTATTTACCTCTATTCTTTACCCGGAAGTACTGAAAGAAGCGCTTCGGACTGCCGATGTCGTCATTGGCGCCATCCATGCAAAAGATGGGAAAACCCCTTGCATTGTCACAGAAGATATGATCCGGAACATGAAAGAAGGATCCATTATTATCGATGTCAGTATCGATCAGGGTGGATGCTTTGAGACATCCCGGCCTACTACTCATAAAAACCCGGTCTTTAAAGTTCATGGTGTAACCCATTACTGTGTTCCCAATATCGCTTCAAGAGTGCCCCATACCGCATCCCAGGCTCTGAATAATATTCTTGTTCCTCTTCTTTTAAATACGGGAATAGAAGGAGGTATTGAATCTGTTCTTAAATCGGATCCTACCGTACGACATGGGGTCTATCTTTACAACGGGATACTGACCAGCCCGTTTATCAGTAAATATTTTAACCTGCCATTCCAGGATATAGAACTTCTGATGGCCTCTTATCATTAAACGAAAGGCCATGAAGATATCGATAAAAATTTCAGAAAATCTGATTTCCCGGATTTATAGCGGTCCCCAGGTTTTTGGTGAAATCAACAAATTCCTCTGGAATTTTTGCGGAAAACCTTCCGGTGTTTACTTGCTTGTCGATGAAAATACACATCGTTTTTGTCTCCCAAAATTGCTGAATGAAGTACCTTGCCTTGAAAAAGCGGAAATAATTGTTACTCCGTCAGGAGAGCAGAATAAGGATATCCGTCATGTAGTTCAGATCTGGGGAAAGCTGATGAAAATGGGCGCTATCCGGCATTCCCTGTTGGTAAATCTGGGGGGAGGAATGATTACCGACCTGGGAGGATTTGCTGCAGCTACATTTAAAAGAGGTATTCCTTTTATTCATATACCTACCACCCTGATGGGCATGACAGATGCTGCTATCGGCGGGAAAACGGGAGTAAATATTGATCTTGTAAAAAACCAGGCTGGCGTTTATTCAAATCCGGAAGCGGTATTTATTCATCCTGGATTCCTGGAAACATTGAAACCGGACCAGATGATGAGCGGGCTTGCGGAAATGATCAAGTATGCTTTGATCCTGGATGCTCCTCTCTGGAAAAAGTTTTTAAAGATGGATTTCAGAACATTACGGGACCTGCAAAAGGAAGATCCACAGTGGGATGACCTTATCTGCAGGCTCGTGAAAATGAAAGCACGCGTAGTTTCTGCGGATTACAGGGAAAATAAATATCGGAGGATTCTGAATTTCGGACATACTGCAGGGCATGCACTGGAATCTTTCTCCATAAGCGATGGAAATAAAA
>JAUZOW010000192.1 GCA_030706225.1 Bacteroidota bacterium
CTCAATGTACAATTTTAACGACCCGGGATATGCCCTGATTAAGAAAGAAGTAAACGAACTCCTTAAAAAAGAAAGCGGAGGGAATAAAAAGTAATACCGGTTACGGCATTTAATTTTTGTGGGCCCACAAGGACTTGAACCGTGGACCAATAGATTATGAGTCTACTGCTCTGACCAACTGAGCTATGGGCCCTATACCCACTCCTTTAGGAGGAGTAAATTGATTTGCAAAAATACAGAAAATTTGTTTGTTTACAAATGATTCAATCCCGGTATTTGCCGTGACGCGTAACGCGAAAAAAATTGAGACCTTCGTGAAATCCTGCTCATCTGCATTCCTGCGTTCATATGATAATTTCTCTTATCTTTGTTTCCATAATAAACCTTGTATGCTTCAATTAAACGGTTTCATCCCAGAGAAAGAACAAATCCGGAATATCATTTTTGATTTTGGCGGAGTGATCTGTAACCTGGATATCGACCGTACTCTTGAAAAATTCAAATCCTTTGAATCTCCGGAATTGGGAAATAGTACGTCAAAGGAAGACATAAACCATACGTTTGATCTTCTGGTCGAACACTTTGAAACCGGTGAGATCTCAATGCAACAATTCCGAGATACGATTCGCCAGTATTACGGGAATTTCCTTACCGATGCCGATATCGATAACGCATGGAACGCTATGCTGATCGGAATTCCTGCTTCCAGAATCCGGCTTCTGGAAGATATCCGTTCCAGGTACCGTATTTTCCTCCTGAGCAATACGAACAGCATCCACTATAAGGAATACTCACAAGCATTTTTCAAAGAAACCGGCTATAAATCGTTTGATGATCTTTTTGAAAAAGCATGGTTTTCACATAATTTGGGCTTGAGAAAACCCGGACGGAAAATTTTTGATACCATATTGGCTGAAAAAAATCTCAAGCCGGAAGAAACCCTTTTTATTGATGACACATTGGCAAATGTTTCAGGTGCTCGTTTGACCGGTATGCATGCTTACCATTTGAAGGATGGCACTACAATATCTGATCTTTTTCAGCAAGCCTGATACATTACCCTTAACATATCCCTTCATATTCTTTCTTCTTTTCCTTTCTTATTTGCTTGACAGGGAGGTCAAAATGTATTAATTTTGCACTCCTTTTTTCTATATATATTAGACACATATGAAACTCTCACAATTTCGATTTCACTTACCACCCGAACTGATTGCAAACCATCCGCCCAAGCAACGTGATGAAGTCCCTATGATGGTACTTGACCGGAAAACCCAGAAAATAGAACACAAACATTTCAAGGATATTCTGAAATATTTCGGAGAAGGAGATGTTTTTATCATTAATAATACCAAGGTTTTTCCAGCCCGTCTTTACGGAGAAAAAGAAAAAACCGGAGCTAAGATCGAAGTTTTTCTTCTTCGGGAACTCAACCGCGAATCCCGTCTCTGGGATGTTCTGGTTGATCCCGCCCGTAAAATCCGTATCGGAAATAAACTTTATTTTGGTGATGATGATTCGCTGGTAGCCGAAGTGATTGATAACACTACATCCCGCGGAAGAACAATCCGCTTTTTATTTGATGGTCCTTACGATGAATTCAAAAAGACTATCCAGCGACTGGGACATACTCCCCTTCCTAAAATCCATAACCGTCCTGCAACAGCAGAAGATGATGAACGATATCAGACAATTTATGCAAAACTCGAAGGAGCTGTCGCTGCTCCTACCGCAGGATTGCATTTCAGTCGAGAAATAATGAAACGTCTTGAACTTCAGGGTGTTACATTTGCTGAAATCACCCTTCATACAGGATTGGGCAACTTCAGGGCCATCGATGTGGAAGATCTTACCAAACACAAAATGGATTCTGAAGAGGTAATCATCGAACCTTCTACAGTTGAAATCGTCAACAAAGCTAAAGCGGATAAGAAAAAAATAGTCGCTGTGGGTACGACTACGATGAAAGCCATCGAATCTTCCGTGACCATCGCCGGTAACCTGAAATCTTTCAAAGGCTGGAGTAATAAATTCATCTTTCCGCCTTATGACTTCAGCATTGCCAATGCCATGATCACCAACTTTCAGCTGCCTCAGTCACCCATGATGATGATGGCTGCTGCTTTTGCCGGTTATGATTTTCTGATGAATGCATATGAAGTTGCCGTAGAAAAGAAATATAAGTTCTTTACCTATGGCAATCCGATGCTTATTCTTTAATATCCGATCTTATTCCATTGCCTGCAACTTTTGCTATTATTGTCGCGGGGGGTTCCGGTAACCGGATGAATGCATCTGTCCCCAAACAATTCCTTGAACTTGGGGGAAAAGCTATATTGATGCATTCCGTCAAGGCATTTTATGATTACGATCCTGCCATCGGGATCCGGGTTGTTTTGCCTGAAGAGCATTTCCCTTTATGGAAAAAGCTTTGCCGTCAATATTCCTTTGATATTCCCCATGAACTTTCAAAGGGAGGAACGACACGAACAGAATCCGTACGCCATGCCTTACAGGATATCGGCGATGAAGGACTTGTAGCTATCCATGATGGTGTCCGACCTCTTGTTTCACAAAATCTGATCCATACTGTCTTCACAACAGCTTTTCGCACGGGAAATGCAGTACCGGCAATCCCTGTAACTGATTCCATCCGGGAAATCACTACTGAAGGGAATATGCCCGTATGCCGCGATTCACTCCGGATCATCCAGACTCCTCAGGTATTTGATGTAAACCTGATCAAAAAAGCATACGCACTGGCTTCCGGTAATGATTATTCCGATGATGCCACTGTTTTTGAATTGCTGGGAATGAAGATCTGTCTTGTAGATGGCATACGGGAAAATATCAAAATCACACTGCCGGAGGATCTGGTGATTGCTTCAGCTCTCCTTTCACTACACCACCCCGGATAACTCTTCTTCCTTTCCATTGATAAGGAAGGATCATCCCCAGAAACCCGGTAATGACAACATAAGGGATATATAGCAAATCCATCGGTGGAAAGAGGGAAATCAGTTTCTCTTTTCCAAGAAATTTAGCCATCAACATGACCAGCGGGCCTTCCAGGAGCATCCGGGTCACAACCAGAATCAGGGTAGTCCATAGTACCGGAAGATTCCAGATTCCAATTACAAATCCACTTAACATAGCCAGGTTGAAAAAGTACGTGGAAAGCGCTGTAAAGATGATCCGGAAATCGGTATAACCACGGCTTTTTGAAACCCAACGAAACCTTTGACTGAAGAAGTTCCTCAGGGTGAGTTGAGGTTTTGTCGAAACTACAGCAACCGGAGATAACAGAAATTTCACAGATTTCCTGCCATATTTTTTTATAATTCTCATTAGCAGAAACATATCATCCCCGGAAACGAACTGCTGGTTTCCTTTATAACCGCCACATTCAAGGAAAGCTTCTTTTTTATACGCCAGGTTCGCTCCATTGCACATCAGCGGAAATCCCATTCGGCAGGATCCTGCAGTTACCCCCATCAGGCTGATCATTTCCAGCGACTGGAATTTCCCCAGACAGCCTTTTTCTCCGGCATAAGCCACCGGGCCAAGGATCATTGATGTTTCCCCGCTTTCATACAATTCAATGAATGACCGGATCCATCCCGGAGCATGACGAACATCGGCATCGGTCGTAAGGATCAGTTCACCGGCAGCAATATTTATAGCCCTTTCGATCAGCTTCTTCTTCGAAGAAGGAACATCTCCTTTTTCCTCTGTACGGATTATTTTTAAAGGGAAAA
>JAUZOW010000193.1 GCA_030706225.1 Bacteroidota bacterium
GGTTTCCAGAAATGTCAGGATCTTATCCAGTCGGGCGAGCCCTTCCGGACGGGTGATAAATCCCCGCTCTATTCCCACAATCAACGCCATGACTCCAAAACCGGTACCTCCCGTGGCAACGATATCTCCGGATGTGTTTCGTTCGCGTGCCATGCCGCAGTCGGGATGAGCGAAATCATAGAAATATTTAAAGGTTTGTTGTTGGATTAGGGTTAGTAAAGCGTCGTCCGTAAGTGGAGGAAATTTATAGGAAGAGTCCAGCGCTGTATAGAAATAATTGGCAAAACCGTTGAATGAATATCCTTTTCTGCTGGTAAGATTGGAAGAAACGACCAGATAATATTGAGAGTAATCGGTTAATGGTGAACTATTGACCAGGTTAACTGTTTTTTTGTCTAATGAAAGTGATAGAGAATAGGAAGGGTTTCCTGTGCCGGAAAGGATAATGAATCTGGAATAATTTGAGCTGTCAAGCTCTTCTGAAAATACAATCTGGGTATTTATGGATTGATAGGAGATACCGCTGGGATGATGATTTAATGATAAGTCTTTACCGTTAATTGTAATGGATTTTATGAGAAGAGTCCCATTAGCGGTTGTAAAAGTGATGGAAGTACCGGCAAAAGTTTCTTCGTCGGCGCCACGCAGGGCGGAACTGACACGGAGAGTATACGTCGCAGCATAATCTAGTTTTGAAGGGAAAATTAAAGTTATGACCGAGTGGCTGGCGGAATATTTTGGAGTAAAAGCCAGTGAGGTATTATCATTTTTTAGAATTGAGATGGCGGCTTTTACAGTTTCCGTATTGACAGCAGCTGAGAATGCCAGGGTCAGGGTGCTGTCGGCCGGAATATCTTTATTTGTACCCTGTAACTGAAGTGTAGTTGATCCTTCTTTAACCGACTGTAATTGTAATGTACCGTATTCAGGCGATTGGCTTTTTTTGCAGGAAAAAAAAGCAAGACCTACCAGGAAAAATAAGGTAAAAGCCCATCTTGAATTCATGATTATAAGTATTTAAAGATAAAAAAGGAGGGTTTAGGCACCCCGAAACCCTCCTTTTCATCTCAGAATCCGAAAAATCACGGTTTGGCTGAATTCCACATCAGACCAACTTCCGTTGCGGTAAGTGCTTTATGGAAGAACATAACGTCATCCATCAGACCGTTAAAATGGTTTGCATCCGGAGAGTTGTAATTTGCCCATGTCTGATCATTCCAGAGTGTACTGTTCCTTGATTTGATAAATCCAAGAGCAAGGATATCTTCTTCTTCCGGAGCTGTTCCGTTATATTTCAAGCCAACAACACTTTGTTTGGCATCTCCGGCAGGCCAGAGGTTGAAATCCTGAGCTTTCATTTCAGCGCCATTAATATACATGGTACCGATTTTTGTTGTACTGTTGTATGTGCAGACAATGAATGCCCATTTATCCTTGATAAGGCCTGCTACACCACCTGAATTGGTCAGGTCCTTGCAGAATGTCCATCCCTGCCATCCCCCGTTGGAACCGGTTTTTCCGGAACCATCGAACCAGAGGTCTTCAGAAGTGGTTGATGTGTCACCAACATTGTAAGTCGCAGCCAGTTTGCAGGAACTGTAATCGCTGGCCATTTCAAACTGGAATCCGTAGAATGCACCGAGACCCATAACAAACTGGCCTTTTGCAAGGGTTGAATTGGGTTTTACCCAGAATGCCAGCGTGAAATCATGGGTGTTATCAAAATCAGATCCATTCGGAATTTCTACAATACTGGTTTTCCCGTCGAACGAACCGGCTAAACCGGCTGCTGTTGAATAGGATGATAGATAACTTATGTTTTCGAATGAAGAATTATGGGTACCTACCTGGTCGTTGGTATTGTTTTCAAAATTATAATACGCATACAGGCCGGAAGGAACGAAAGTACCGATTGTAGTGAAGGTTCTGCTGAAAGGACTCAGGCTTTGATCATCTGTCGATTTAATACCCGCAAGGAATTTAAGTTCATACCGTGTACCATACCCGAGATCGGATTTAGGAGTAATAGTAATGGTAGAACCGGATATTGTGATTGTCAGACCAACATAAGTGGCATCATAATCCCTGTAAAGGGTGATTTTTGTGCTATCCACTGTTTTTGCATTAATATCCACGGTGAACTTTGCTTTAATAATGGGTATCCTCGGGATATTTGCTGGTGCATTTGCACCATTCATGTCAATGGTATCTGCTGCTTTTAGCGAAGACAAACCAAAATCGGTTTTTTCGCTTGATTTCTTGCATCCGGATACCCCGATCATCAGGGCGAATACAAGAATCAGAACATTAATTGCAAGAATCGTTTTTTTCATTTTGATTAGGATTTAGTTGTTGAACAAAATGGTTATTGATTATTGAATTAATAATTAGGATTTTGGGTTATGGATCCTTGGGAAAGATCTATTTCGCTTTGAGGGATTGGTAAAAGTTCATTTTTTCCTGATTTGAATCCAAGTGGGCCCAGGACAGAGTTGGCTCTGCCTGTGCGGACAAGATCCCAGAAACGCTGGCCTTCCAGGCCCAATTCATGTCTCCGTTCATTGAAAATGATATCCCGGAGCTGGGATTGGTCAGTGATGGTAATATCGGGGAGAATGGAATTATTCCCGTTTCTTGCTCTTTCTCTTACCTTGTTAAGGTAGATCAGGGCTTCTCCGGATTTACCGTTTTCATTCAGAGCTTCGGCAGCCATAAGCAGGACATCGGCATAGCGTAATAAACGGCGATGATGCCCCCACTGTGTTATCGTGTTATTTCCCGGTACCCATACTTTACGGTTGTAACATTCCACTTCAATAGTATCTTTTGTAGAACTTAATGTCACATCCGGAGTTGAACCATCACCAAGAATAACTATGCCGTCGATGGTGTCATTCAGATCAATGATCGTTCCTTTAATTCTGGGATCACCGGCTTCAAAAGAGTGACGGAATTCCTGTGTTGGACGGTTGAATCCCCAACCACGGTTGGGTGTTCCCCTGACTCCCTGGGTATTGGCATACTGATCGCCGCCTCCTTCCACGCTTTCTGCCTGGAGTGCACCTACTTCGAAGATTGATTCGACCCCGTTGTTCCCGTTGACTCCATTAGCATCTACGAAGTTGGATTCAAGTAAATATTCATTGGAATTGATTACTTCCATGGCATATTTCTCAGCATTAACATAATCATGAAGATAAAGATAAACTTTTGCCAGTAAAGAGCAGGCAGCACCTTTCGTAGCTCTGCCGGCATCATTTGAACTGGTATACTGGCTTTTCAGTGGGAGATGAGAGACGGCAAACTGGAGATCGGAAACAACCTGTGCATATACTGCCTCTTTTGAGGAACGGGTCATGCCGAATGGGGTTGTTGTCGTCAACACCAGGGGAACACCACCCCATGCACGAACCATATCAAAATAGAACAATCCTCTCAGAAATCTGGCTTCCGCGACGTAACGTGTCCGGAGTGCAGTATCCATACTGATCAGAGGAACTTTTTCAATTACGACATTTGCTCTTTTTATTCCTACATACATTTCATCCCACCACCGGTCCAGCCCATCTGCCGTAGCAGTGATTGTAAAAGAATCATAAGGCCCGACAGTATTCCGCTGGTCATCGGGATTGCTTCCCTTACGGGCATCATCCGACATAATATCGAGAATAGGATATCCTCCAGAATGATAATACCATTCCCTTAC
>JAUZOW010000194.1 GCA_030706225.1 Bacteroidota bacterium
AGATCTTCCGCTGTGTCGATCCTGTCCAGTATGGTATGCAGAAGCGTTCCCCATTTTCTGTTTTTCTGAGGATCTTCCATATCCCATGATTCCGGGGCATTGGTGCGAATAAGTATCTTTTTGCGCCAGTCACTTGATGAAAAAGAGTGAAGGAGAACAGTATTGGGACCAGGTTTGTTTTCCGGAGGCTCAAACCGGGTGCGTTCGCCAAAGGTAAAAGCAAGTTGTGAAGAAAGATCTTCGCCTTTGGAAGTAAAATAATATTTTAAAAATGCAGGAATACTATCCGGAGTATTATTCTCAGAAGAAGGCAAATTAGAGACCACATATAAGCGATCTTCCGCACGGGTCATAGCAACATAAAGTACATTCAGCTGGTCAGCCCGGGTTTTTTCAATTTCTTCCCGGAACTGTGCGCTGAATTCTGTTTTTTCCAATCCCTTATCCATATTCAGCATGGCAGCCTGAAGTCCCGTAGGATTTCCTTCCGGTAATTCGACCCATAGATCTTTCCGGGTCAGTTGTTTTTTTCTATCCAGGTAGAAGGGAGCTATGACAGCCGGAAATTCCAGTCCTTTTGCTTTATGGATGGTCATGATGCGAACAGCATCCATTCCATCGGGCATACGGATGGACCGGGCATTATGATGTTCGTCCCACCACTCCAGGAAATCCGGTACATGTGATGATTTTTTTCGTTGAAATGAAAAGGCATCATCCAGAAAGAACTGAACATAGGGATCCGGTGATGGCGCCAGGTTAAAAACACGGATGATCTCTTCCATAAGATCATATAAAGGCAAGGTTTTTAATCGGTCAGGATCAATAGGAATCCCATTTTCACCTAATTTTTTAAAAAAAGTCTCTGCTAATCCTACTTTCCCGGAAGCATTCAGAAGCAATTCATGTAAAGAAGCAGACTGAATCGTTCCTTTTTTATACAAATACCTGAACAATCCGGCAAGAAGCAAAGCATCTTCATGAAAAAGGAACCGACAAAAGCCGGCAATAAAATTCACTTCAGGAGAATACAAAAGCAACAAAGATTCAGCGGAAATGACATCCACCTGTTGACTGGTCAGAAACCGTGCAATTTCGCTGCCTTCACTTTTCTTTCGGCAGAGGATCACGATATCCTGTTTTCTGAAATGATCTTCTTCCAGCTCATGAATAATTTCAAGGATCCGGTTCAATGTAAACGCCTTTGTCTCTTTTGACTGATTCGAAACAAATTCCACGCTGACATAGCCACCAGGCCCTGATCTGTGCTTTTTCTGTTCCAGATCGCGGTATATTTCCTGACATTCTGTACTCAGAACCGAACGGAGACAAGTAAAAAAATTGTTATTGAAATTCACAATTCCTTCCCGGGAGCGGAAATTGGTATCCAGCTTTTCTTCTTTGAAATAATGCCTGATCAGTTTTTCTCTCCCGGCAATCACAGGATCAACTTTACTTCCGGGAAGAGCAGGTAATGAAGTAAACTGGCTTACATCACCGTTTCGCCACCGGTAAATTGCCTGCTTCCCATCGCCAACCACCAGGTTGAAATTTCCTCCGGCCAGTGCATTCTCTACCAGTGGAAGCAGATTGTTCCATTGAAGTAATGAAGTATCCTGAAACTCATCGATCAGGATATGATGATATTTTTCTCCCATCCTTTCATAAATAAAAGGAACGGGCTCATTAAAGATAAAACCTGCAATTCTGCGGTTGAATTCGGAGATATGAACAATGTTATTCTCCTTTTTATAGGTTTCCAGAAGATTGGAAATCTCATTCAGAACAGCCATTGGATAAACTGTCTTTTGAAGTGCTTTTAAAAGATAATAGTTGCTTTCATTCTTCCTGGCTTCTTCCTGAATTTCCTGATAAAAAGACACCAGCTCATCCTGAATACTACCTATCTTTTCCCTATCTTCCGATGAGGCATCTTTACTGGTCCACTTTCCTTCGTTCAGAGTTTTCGCCGCATTAGAGCCAGGTTCCACAGTCATAGCGCCTCTGGCAAGTTTTTCAAAATAACTCCAGATCCCCTTTTGTTTCTGAAAAAATGCCGAAGAAGGGATATCATGGGATTTGATAAGCTGGATGGCTTTTTCACCCAAGGATATGATCTTCGTTTCATAATCCCGGATGGATTTCCGTATTGAAACGGCAACTTTCCCAAAATCGCCAAGGGTCAAATTCTTCAGTCGTGAAACGGGTACAACAGCATCTTCTTTTTGCAACACTTTGGCAAAATCCAGAAAGATCTTTTCAATATTCCAATCCTCCTCATCATCCATTCTGGATTCCAGGAAACGAACAAGAAAAGCTGTCAGTTCTTTATCGGTTCCCACTTTTTCAAAAAGGAGACTGACCGCTACTTCCAGTAATTCCTTATCATCCAGTTCAACATTAAAATTAACCGGTAATCCGAAATCATGGGCAAATGCCCGTATGATCCGGTTGGAAAAGCTATCAATCGTTCCGATGGAAAAGTCAGAGTAATTATGCAGAATCAACCGGAGCGCTTCGCCGGCTTTTTTTTCGATTTGAATTTCGTTTAACCCGGTTTCATTCACCAATTGCCGGACTAAATGCAACGGAAATGAGGAATCCCTTACCCCTTCCGGTTTTGCCAATTCCTCCAGGTTAGCAAGGACACGCTCCTTCATCTCGTTAGCAGCCTTGTTGGTAAATGTAATAGCAAGAATATTGCGGAATTTCTCAGGTTCCGGTAATATCATCCGCAAATACTCCTTTACAAGGGTATATGTTTTCCCAGAACCTGCAGAAGACCGGTAGACGGTGAAAGACATGATTTACGATTTACTTCTTTTTTCCTTTTCCCTGTTGATTCCCTGTTTTTTCTTTCTTGAAAAGATCTCCGAATGCATTGAAATCACGCTGAAATGAAATCCCGACACCTTGGGTATAGGGAGCATTGTTATTCAGGACATCCACGACATTAGTCCGGTTAAATACTCTCAAACGCCATCTTCGGTTTCCTGTCAGAAAATATTCCAGGTTAACATCTCCCACAACGGTATTGGCTTTCTGAACGGATGTAGTATAGTTGGATGACATCCCGAACAATCCATCAACCATCAGGCGATCATTCAGGAGTTGAGTTGAAACAGAGACATCAAATTCATTGGTTGTATTCTGGGTTCCCGGCTTATAATTTATTCCAACGCGTAAATTATTGGATATTTTTGAAAAAAGGCTGCTTACCTGGTTGGTCAGTAATGACAAAGAGGTTGTTCCCACATCGAATTTTCCAAAGCTTGAACCGGTTACCGGTTTAAATTGGTTCATGACCAGTACATACATCATCTGCTGGTTCATTACCGATGCATTGGATGTATCGATGGCTCCATACACCAGGGATTTAATATCTTCATCGACATTCGGGAGTTCCATTCCGAAAGAAATCTCTGGGTTCATTAACCTTCCGTTCATCCGGATGATACAATCAACCGGAATGCGCAAGTTTGCTTTATCCTGGTCGGATGTTAACCCACTCAGAGTTACACGTGTTTTGTATACTGCATTCAGTGCGACATTGGCATCGGTCGGATCTCCTGTCCAGGTTATCCTTCCTCCATCGCGAATCAGAAAATTAAGACGGAGCAGATTTTTAAGGGAAAGGAGGAATGAACC
>JAUZOW010000195.1 GCA_030706225.1 Bacteroidota bacterium
GGTCGGAATATGAAAACATACATGACCGGCGGTTTCATGCTCAGCCGGTCGCCTGCAATGA
The DNA here is from genome assembly GCA_030706225.1 of Bacteroidota bacterium. Lineage (GTDB taxonomy): Bacteria > Bacteroidota > Bacteroidia > Bacteroidales > FEN-979 > JAUZOW01. The sequence goes on from JAUZOW010000195.1 coordinate 62, forward strand.
ATGCGGTCCGCATTATTCTCTCTGGAAAGGAGAAGATCGTATTATTGAAGATACCGACACTATGGTCAGTGAGATAAGGAAGATGCTGAGAGAGGGGAAAATCATTGCCATGAAAGGTATTGGAGGGTTTCATCTTGCCTGTAATGCGCAGGATGAATATGCGGTAAGCAGGCTCCGGTCGAAGAAAAACCGTGAAGGAAAGCCTTTTGCCGTGATGTTTTCCGGACTGGATGAAGTGCGCAGGTTTGCTTTTACCGGAGAAAAGGAAGAAAAATGTCTGACTTCATGGCGAAGGCCAATCGTTATCCTGGATTCCAAACCGTCTCCGACACTGGCTCCTTCAGTGAGTAACGGTCTTAAGTCCATCGGGGCTATGCTGCCCTATATGCCTTTTCATTACCTCCTTCTCAATGAACCCGGACTTCCGGCAATGGTTCTTACCAGCGGAAATATTTCCGATGAACCCATTATTACGGAAAATGAAGAAGCACTGAAAAGACTTAAACCGGTTGCGGATGCCGTTCTGGTTTATAACCGGGATATCGCAAACCGTTCTGACGACAGCGTGGTACGTGTGATTGCCGGAGAGGGACGGGTTGTGAGAAGATCGAGAGGATTTGTCCCGGAACCCATCCGGCTTGACATGAATGTGGAGGGTATCATTGCGACAGGCGCTGAATTAATGGGATGCCTTGCAGTCGGGAAAGACCATATGGCCATTCTAAGCCAGCATATCGGCGATATGACCAATCCGGAAACATGTGAATTCTTTGAAGAAACTCTGAACCGTTTTACCCGGTTGTTCCGTGTCACTCCGGCAATGATTGTTTCCGACCTCCATCCTGATTATTTTACAACCCGCTTTGCGGAGAAATTTGCCGGAAAGGTCCTGCATGTCCAGGTCCAGCATCATCATGCTCATATTGCTTCCTGTATGGCTGAATACGGGATCAGCCAGAGAGTGATCGGCATTGCTATGGACGGGACCGGTTATGGAACGGATGGCCATATTTGGGGAGCTGAGTTCCTGGAATGTGATCTGGCCGGATTTGACCGCCATTTCCATTTTGAATACATTCCTTTACCGGGAGGTGATAAAGGGATTGAAGAACCCTGGCGAACGGCTGTTTCCTACCTTTTTCATGCATATGGAGATAAATTTCTTTCCCTGGGTCTTCCTCTGGTGAAGGAAATAGGGGAAGAGAAGATCCGGTTAGTTATGAAAATGATAGATCTGAAGATTAATTGCCCGCTGGTCTCAAGTGCCGGGCGATTATTCGACGTGGTTGCTGCATTGACAGGTATATGTAATGTTTCTCTTTTTCATGCAGAAGCTCCGATGAGACTGGAAGCTTTATTAATAAAGGATATTAACGAAGAGTATCCGTATCATTTTGACGGGATTTTCAGGTTCAGCGAAACCATCAAAGCCATTGTTTCAGATATCCTGGCCGGAATTGAGCCAGGCAGGATTTCTGCAAAATTTCACAATACCATGATCTCGGTAATATTTAACGGAGCAGCGTCTATTCGGGAGGCTACCGGACTGAACCGGGTTGTCCTGTCGGGTGGAACCTTTCAGAACCGCTATCTTTTGGAAGGAGCGGAAAAAAGATTAAAAGCCGGTGGATTCCAGGTCGTTGCACCGTGCCGTATCCCGGCGAATGATGGAGGAATTGCACTGGGACAACTGGTTATAGCTTCGCGTATGCATTGCATGTAGTTGTATAACAGACTTTAGAAATTATGAGGTATATAGATGATTACCGGGATGGTTTGTTGATGAAAGAATTAGTCGGGGAAATCCGGAAAATTTCAGTCTCACCTGTCGTATTGATGGAAGTTTGCGGGAGTCATACGATGGCGATTCATAAGTTTGGAATCCAATCGTTGTTGCCGCCTGCCATCCGGCTGGTGTCGGGACCCGGATGCCCGGTGTGTGTTTCATCCATGGGATTTGTGGACAAAGCTATTGCGTTGAGCCGGATGGATCATGCTATTACCGTGACTTACGGGGATCTGATCCGGGTTCCGGGCAGTGAGAGCAGCCTGGAAAAGGAAAGATCCAACGGATCAGATATCCGGATCATCTATTCTCTTTTGGAGGCTTTAGTTATCGCTAAAAACAATCCGGAACACCCGGTAATATTTCCGGCTATCGGATTTGAAACGACCGCTCCGGCTACGGCGGCAGTCGTAAAAAAAGCGGCAAAGGAAGAAATTCATAATTTTTTTGTTCTCAGTGCGCATAAGATTATGTCCCCTGTATTGAAAGCTCTGGTTGACGGTCCTCTGAAGATTGACGGTTTTCTGGCTCCGGGACATGTCAGTGCAATCACCGGTTCATCTATATATCAGGAACTTGCGGATAAGTACGGGCGGTGCGTGGTGATCTCTGGATTCGAGCCTGTCGATATTTTTCAAAGCATCCGGATGCTGATCAATCAGGTAAACAGCCGTCAACCCAGGGTCGAAATAGAATACAGCAGGGTTGTGAAACCGGAAGGAAATCCTGCTGCACGCAGGATCATGAATGAAGTCTTCGAACCTGCAGATGAGATATGGAGAGGATTTGGAAATATCCCCTTAAGTGGATTGAAGTTCAGAAAGGAATATGATCGTTTTGATGCGGAGAAAATATTTCCGGTTAAAGTTCCGGAATTTCATGAACCTGCGGGATGCAGATGTGGTGAAGTCCTTCGGGGAATGATTGACCCAACGGCTTGCTCTTTATTTGCCGTAAGCTGTACTCCGGACAATCCCATTGGAGCCTGCATGATCTCTTCCGAAGGAACTTGTGCAGCCTATTATAAATACCGAAAATTAACCTAACATGTACGATACAATCCGGCTTTACCATGGAAGTGGGGGAGGAGCGATGCAAAAACTGATCCGGGAAATGTTTTTAAAGCATTTCGGGAACCCGGTTCTGGATTCTCTTACCGATTCGGCCATCCTTTCACCGAAACATAACACGATCTCTTTTACCACAGACAGCTATGTTGTTGATCCTGTTTTCTTCCCGGGAGGGGATATTGGCAAACTTTCCATTTGCGGGACAGTTAACGACCTGGCAGTTTCCGGTGCAAAACCCTTATGGATTTCAGCCGGTTTTGTATTGGAAGAGGGATTCCCGTTGAATGACCTGGAGAAAATAGTCATTTCGATGGCGAAAGAAGCGAAACTTGCAAGGGTAAAGATTGTTACAGGAGATACCAAGGTAGTAGGGAAAGGAAAATGCGATAAAATATTCATTAATACTTCCGGAATCGGGATTCTGGAAAAAAGATTCCGGAGAATAAGCTTTGGAAGGGATGTAAGGCCGGGCGACAAGATACTGATCAACGGTACCCTTGGCGATCATGGGATTGCCGTGTTGAATGCCCGGGAATCTTTTCAATTTAACACTTCCCTGCAATCGGATTGTGCTTCGTTGAACCGGCTGATCCGCAATATCCTGAAAGCAGTTCCAGGTATCAGATTTATGAGGGATGCCACTCGTGGCGGACTGGCTTCCATTCTTTGTGAAATGGCTGAAAAATGGAATAAA
>JAUZOW010000196.1 GCA_030706225.1 Bacteroidota bacterium
GAAATTATTGATGATCTTGAACAAGATGGGGATTTTGGTTCACAGATCAGGAAAAAAGGGCTGGTTAAGGATATCGTGAATGAGATCAACAGCAAGTCGAATGTCCCCTCTGACAAAATGGTCCTTGCTTTTGACTTTATAAAAGATGATATGAAATGGAACGGCCAGTACTCAAAATATCCCACCACAAACCTCAGGGAAGCTTTAGAGAATAAATCCGGAAATTCTGCTGACATCAATCTTGCACTTGTTCTTCTTTTAAGGGAACTGGGATTACAAGCCGACCCCGTTATTCTAAGCACGCGAAACAACGGATACATTCATAAAAATTTCCCTTCAATCAACAAAATGAATGATGTAATCGCTTTGGTTGCACTCGAAGGAAAGGATTATTTTCTGGATGCCACCAGTCGCATGAGATCCATTGGTATGCTTCCCTTCTCCTGTCTTAACGGCGAAGGCTTGCTGGTTTCAAAAGAGAGGATGAGGTGGGTATCCTTATTACAGGATGAAAAAGATAATTCTCTGTATTTTGCTGATTTCAATATTCTTCCCTCAGGAGAAGTCAATGGAAATCTGCAGGTTTCCGAATCCGGATATTCCGCTGTAAATGATCGCATCAATTTCAGTAAAAATGGGAGTGACAATTTTAAAAAATCCATTAAAGAAGAATTTACGGACTGGACCCTGGAAGATATTTCGCTTGAAAACATTGAAAATCCGAAAGAAACGCTGAAGTATACGATCCGGATGAATTCACAGGATATTATCCAGGTAAGCGATAGTCTGCTCTATCTGAATGTTTTGCTCAATATGGGACGGAAGACAAATCCTTTTCTGAGGGAGCAGCGCGATTATCCTGTAGATTTTGGCTGTCCTCAAAAAGATTCCTATGTTTTCAACTACGAAATTCCTGAAGGATATGTAGTCAAATCGCTCCCCGAACCTTTGAAAATATCTTTACCCGATCAATCGGGTTCTTTTAAATTTATCATCGCGATTAATGGGAAAAAAATATCCGTTAATAGCCAGATCACGATCAATAAGGCATTGTATCTTGACACAGATTATAATGACCTGAGAAATTTCTTTAATAAGATCGCTGAAAAGCATGCTCAACAGATTGTATTGAAAAAAATCTGATCCATGTACAGATTGCCCGTTATATTCATCCTTTTAATATTATCTATTAATCCTGCATTTTCCTCAAAGGGTTTCTTTTATCCGGTTTCATCCATTGATTCGGCTTTACTTCAAAACGCCGGTATGGTCGTCCGGTTAAATGAAGTGGTTATTGATATCCGGTCATTTAACCATGAGGTAATGAAAAGACATTATATAGTGACCCTCTTGAAAGGAAGCGAATCGGACAAAGCCATTTTCAAAGCCTTTTACAATAATAATTCAAGTGTCGATGAGTTTGGCGGATCCATGTATGATGCTTCGGGAAAACAGATTAAAGAATTTAAAGAAAAAGATATTTCGGATGAAAGTGCCATAACCAGTGGCACATTGTATTCGGATGAACGAGTAAAGATCATCCGTCCGGTACTTCCCTTTTACCCTGTGACTCTTGATTTTTATTCGGAAGTAACCATCCGGAAAATACTCTTTTATCCCGATTTTCTCCCGCAAACCGGTTATGAGGAGGGGGTTGAGATAGCCCGCCTTGAGATTGATGCAAAAGAAGGGTCATTACCCCGCTTTAAAGAAGTTCGATTGCCTGCAAATACGCTCGTGGAGGGCGATGGGAAAACTTTTAAAAGATGGGAATTCTTTAAATTAAAACCTTTCCCGGAAGAACCCCTGGGACCTGCTTTGGAACAACTGGTCCCGGTGATCTATATTAGTCCGTTAATTTATTCCATAAAGGATTATAAAGGAGATTTCTCTACCTGGCAAACTTTCGGAAAGTGGGTGGAAAGCCTGAACGAAGGAAGGGATTCCCTTCCACCGGTATTGATTTCAAATATAAGACACCAGGTTGAGAACATCCCGGACAAGGAAGATAAGGCAAGAAAGATCTATAGCTATCTGCAACAATCCACCCGTTATGTAGGTGTAGAATTGGGCATAGGAGGATTACAGCCGGAAAATGCTTCAACTGTCGCCAAATTCGGTTATGGCGATTGCAAGGGACTCGTCAATTATGCCTGTGCGATGCTCCGATATGCAGGAGTCCAATCCTGGCCTGTACTTATCAACGCCAGTGATCCTGCCGAACCATTCCAGGAAGATTTTCCCGGGAATCAGTTCAATCATGTCATCCTCTGTGTTCCCCTGGAAAAGGACACTGCCTGGTTGGAATGCACCAGCCAGAGATGTCCGTTCGGCTTCCTTGGACAGATGACCAGCGACCATATTGGGCTTTTGCTGGGTCCCGACGGGGGAAAGCTCATTCATACCCCGGTTTACAGGAAAAATGATAATTCTTTAGTCCGGAAGACGAATATTGCCATCGATCCTTTAGGGGTTGCAGATATCTCCCTGAATGCCTGTTACCGTGGGCAGTTATACGAAGTAATGGATGATATGCTTTTCCTTTCGCAGGAAAAGCAGAAAGAGAATCTCCTGGAAATATATGACATCCCGGGTATGAAAATCCAATCTTATTCTTGTAGTTCCGAAGGATCCGCGATCCCTTCCTTTACCGAATCCATTGCCCTGAACATATCAAATTTCGCATCGGTCAGCGGGAACAGGATGTTCATTCCTCTCAACCGGATGGGAAATTCAACTGTGAATTTTGTCAGGAACGATTCGAGAACATGCGATCTTGTCCTTCATGACAAGTACGGTCTTCTCGATTCCGTCATCGTTGAACTTCCAAACGGATATTCAATAGAGAGTAAGCCGGCTCCGGCTGAGTTGAAAACGGAATTCGGCTCACTTTCAACAGAGATCCGCGACCTTGGCTCAAAAGTGATTCTTGTCCGCAGGTTCGAAAGAAATAACGGTACATTTCCCCCCGAAGCTTACAACGATTTTGCAGAATTCATGCGGCAAGTCTCAAAGCAGGACAACAAAAAGCTGGTTCTCATCAAAAAGTGATACTTGACAGCACTAAGAAATTTTTATTGATTTTACATATCACTTTTTGCCTGAATATCCGATTAATGAAAAACATAAGATTCATTTATGGAATTACTAAATCGAACCTGAAGAGACTTGAACGTCAATAACAGATATCAGCCACCTTGACCCCTCAAGCCCGAAGGGCTTTAATGTCAATAACAAGCGGACAAACAAATAAACCCCTCAAGCCCGAAGGGCTTTAATGTCAATAACAAGCGGGCAAACAAATAAACCCCTCAAGCCCGAAGGGCTTTAATGTCAATAACAAGCGGGCAAACAAATGACCCCTTCAAGCCCAAAGGGCTTGAAGGTCAATAACAAGCGGACAAACAAATAAACCCCTCAAGCCCGAAGGGCTTGAACAAAAATATGGGAAGTTACAGGCAAATACTGTATATTCCGGAGCATGCTGACCCTACCATTCCGGAACAAGGTAACCCCACCATTCCGGGATACTGCCCCCCCCTTGAAGAGAATTGAAAAAGGGATCCATTTTGTTTGATTTTTTAAGATGGATTTTTCCTGATCAGGA
>JAUZOW010000197.1 GCA_030706225.1 Bacteroidota bacterium
CCCCAGCTGGTTTTACTTAATAAACTTCAGAGTGGCGCCATTCCCGGATTTGCTGAAAATATGGAAGATTACTGGGGGGATATTCTTGACTCTTACCAGAGAATGAATGATATCATTGAAGATGCGGGAGAATTGATCCGTGGTTATTCCATGACCTTTGATTCTCTGCAGGTCAACAAGACCAACGAAGTGATGAAGATTCTTACGTTGATTTCATCCATTTTGCTGCCGTTGACTTTTATAGCCAGTGTTTATGGCATGAATATCAAACTTCCGATTCAGGATCACCCGGAAAGTTTTCTGATTGTCGGAGGCATCATGGTTGTCATTGCCATCCTGATGATCATCTTTTTTAAGATCAAGAAATGGATGTAGGTGGCTGATCCTTACGGTTCATGACTTCAGCCTGGCGCTGAATGGATTCTTCATGAAGAGCTTCTAAAAGTTTCAGAAGGAATTCCCGGCTTAATCCCAGATTAATTCCGGCTTCCACACGGCCGCGGATAATCTGACTCCACCGCTTTAACTGAAGGATCGTGATATTGTTTTCTTTTTTAAAGCGCCCCATCTCTTCTACAATATACATCCGGCGTGATAAGATGGAAATCATTTCCTCGTCAAGCTTATCGATTTCGGACCGGAGTTCTTCCAGTTTGTTTTCAAATTCCACATTTCCGTACTCTTCCCGGATCACCAGGGAGGCGATCATGCTATTCAGCTCTTCCGGTGTCAGTTGCTGATCCGGGTCTGTCAATGCTTCGGAAGGTTTGATGTGGGATTCGATCATCAGTCCATTCATTTCCAGATCAAGAGCTTTCTGGGCAACAGCGGGAATCAGATGGGTTTTACCGCAGATATGGCTTGGATCAACAATTATCGGTAAATTCGGGGAAAGCCGTTTCAATTCGATAGGTATCTCCCACATCGGAGTATTCCGGAACGGGCCCATTGTGAAAAATGAAAAACCACGATGGACTGCAATCAGTTTTTTAATTCCTGCCTGGTTAATTCTTTCCAGTGCGCCAATCCAAACCCGGAGATCGGGATTCAGCGGATTCTTGACCATGACCGGAATGTTGGTCCCTTTTAAAGATTGGGCAATTTCCTGCACTGAAAAAGGATTGACAACCGTCCGTGCTCCCAGCCACAGAATATCAATTCCGCTATCAATAGCCTGCTTAACATGCTCAGGATTGGCAACTTCCACAGTCGTCATCAGTCCGGTTTCCGCTTTTACTTTTTTAAGCCATTGCAAACCTTTACTACCGACTCCTTCAAAGGTACTTGGGCGTGTGCGGGGTTTCCAGAGTCCTGCCCTGAAAACCCTGACCTGCGGTATTTTAGCAAGCTGCTTTGCTGTATCGAGAACCTGTTTCTCAGATTCGGCGCTGCAAGGCCCGGCAATAATAAAAGGTAATGCCCCGACAGGCATCCAGGCACTCAGGGGAAGTATATCCAAAGATAAAGTCATTCTTTCCTGCAGGATCAGCTTTTAATGTTTAAAATGCGAGCTCATCTTTCAGAGTATAAAAGTACAACAAATTCATATTGCAGGGAATAAGCATTTCCAGTACCTTTGCAGAAAATTGTAAAAACGGTTATGGAACACACTCAATGGTCAAAAGTCAAAGATTTGTTACACTCCAGGGAATTTGGAAAAGAGGTCAGCGTCAGAGGATGGGTACGGACAAAACGAGGGAACAAACAGGTTGCTTTCATTGCTGTAAATGATGGCTCCATCATTCATAATATTCAGGTTGTTGCGGAAACAGGGAATTTCGATGAAAATCTGATGAAAAGTATTACGACCGGGGCAAGTATCGGTGTTACCGGAATCCTCGTAGAATCCCCGGCATCCGGACAACCGGTCGAAATTCAGGCTCGTCAGATGGAATTATATGGACCTGCCGACCCGGAAACATATCCTCTGCAGAAAAAGGGACACTCCATGGAATTCCTTCGTGAAATAGCCCATTTGCGTCCAAGGACCAATACCTTTGGAGCGGTGTTGCGTATCCGTCATGCCATGGCATTTGCTATTCATAAGTACTTCAACGATCACGGATTCTATTATCTTCATACTCCCATTATTACAGGTTCGGATGCTGAAGGAGCCGGAGCTATGTTCCGCGTCTCGACACTGGAAATGAGTAATCCCCCACTGAAGGAAGACGGGAAGATTGATTATTCCCAGGATTTCTTTGGGAAAGAAACAAAGCTTACGGTTTCCGGGCAGCTGGAAGCTGAGTTGGGAGCATTATCGTTATCCCGGGTTTATACATTCGGCCCGACATTCCGTGCTGAAAATTCAAATACACCGCGTCATCTGGCCGAATTCTGGATGATTGAACCGGAAATGGCCTTTTTCGATATTAACGATAATATGGATCTTGCAGAGGAATTTCTCAAATTCCTCATGAGTTATGCTCTCGAAAACTGCTATGACGACCTTGAATTTCTCCAGAAAATGTACGATCATGAACTGATTGAACGGTTGAAATTTGTCATCGACAATGATTTTGTACGGACAAATTACACAGAAGCAGTTGATATTCTGGTAAAATCCGGACAGACTTTTGAATTCCCCGTTTCCTGGGGAATTGACCTTCAGGCGGAACATGAAAAATGGCTTGTCGAAAAGTATTATAAGAAACCGGTTATCCTTACCGATTACCCGAAAGAAATCAAGGCTTTCTATATGAAACAGAATCCTGACGGAAAGACAGTCCGTGCTATGGATGTCCTTTTCCCGAAGATTGGCGAAGTGATCGGAGGTTCCCAACGTGAAGAAGTTCTGGAGATTTTGCAAAAGCGAGTCCAGGAACTCAGAATTCCGGAAAAAGATGTTTGGTGGTATCTCGATACCCGTCGCTTTGGCACCGTTCCCCACAGCGGGTTCGGACTGGGGTTTGAGCGACTTATCCTCTTTGTCACGGGAATGGCGAATATCAGAGATGTCATTCCGTTCCCACGTACTCCAAAAAATGCAGAGTTTTAATTTGTACTCATCCAAAATGTCATAGGAAGAAAAAATAAACAATTCATTCCTCCGTTTAATAATAAATATCCAAGAATATGAAAATCCGTTTATTAATAGTTTTCCTCCTGGCTGGCCTGGTGGGTTTTGCACAAACCAATACAGATCCGTTGGATGCTTCAAAAGTTAAGAAGCTTAAGCTTTTACAATCTTCACCCCAGGATGCTATAGCTGAATTTGGCACTCCGGCAAAAAAGGATGTAAAGAACGAAAGACAAAAATATACTTTCCGTGCCAAAAATTCTGTTCTGATCCTTGAATTCAACAAGGACAACGCTCTCTCTGCTTATAATTTAACTAAAAATTTTCCTGCAGCAAAAGCTCATCTGGCTGGTAACGATGTGAAAAAGATCAACGCCGGAGCTACAACTCCGGATGAGATAACAAAGCTTTTCGGTGAAATGACTCAACAGGTGATCAACAGCCGGGAAGAAAAATGGTATTTTGGCCAGGGATCGTCCTACCTGGAAGTCGACTTTCCATCTGATAATCCTGGAAAGGTGAGCAAGTTC
>JAUZOW010000198.1 GCA_030706225.1 Bacteroidota bacterium
CCCAGGAGAAGGCATAATGCATTCTCGGTTTCGTAGATTTTTTGTTTCAGATCCGGAAGGGTTACTTCTGCAGCATAGCGGTTTGCCTGGCTCAGAACCAGATCAGCACCCGTTACAACATCTGTGTTTTTCAGCAACGTCATGGCTGTTACGTCAGAATCTCTTTTCTCAACTGTTTTCTGGGTAATCTTAAGCTGTTCGTCGTATGCAAGAAGGGTATAATAAGTCATGGCGACATTTGCGATCAGCTGAGTCTGGACGGTTCTCCGGTAGGCATCGCTTGCCAGAAAAGCTGCCATATTGGCTTTTCTGGTATTTCTCAGCTTTCCCCATACATCTATTTCCCAACTTGCAGCTCCGTAAACCTCATACAATCTGGTCACCTCCTGATTGGGAAGTTCGCTATTCGTTGCAGATCCGACAGCATTTGCAGTAACGGATGGAAAAAATGCGGCATTACTCTGTCGCAAATCTGCTTCTGCTTTATTCACCCTGGCCACCGCAATCTGCAGATCCTGATTATTGTTCAATGCTTCCTGAATCAATGATTGAAGATGAACATCCGTGAACAATTGTTTCCAGGGGATATTGGCTATCGTAGATGTGTCGCTGACATCCAGTTCCCTGAATAATTTGTTATCGGAAGAAAGATCCGGATACTTATGCGGTTGTAATACCTTACAGGAAGTAAAGATTCCCGCAAAAGTCAGGACAACAATACATATCCTGACGGGTTTGAAATAATATCTGAAATGCATTTTCATTACTGTACAGTTGGTAATTCATTATTAACATCCATAAGGTCCGTTCTTCTATGCCTTATTTTTTCCTGAAGAGTTTGAACTATAATAAACAGGGCAGGAATAAAAAGAATGCCAAACAAGGTACCGAAAAGCATTCCGCCTACGGCTGAAAACCCGATGGATTTGTTCCCGTTGGCACCTGCGCCGACGGAGAACATCAGAGGCATAATCCCGAAAATAAATGCCAGGGAAGTCATCAGAATGGGACGCAGTCTGGCTTTAGCCCCTTCCATAGCAGCAGTAACAATGGGCATCCCATTTTTTCTCCTTGCTGAGGCAAATTCAACGATCAGAATGGCATTTTTCGAAAGAAGGCCGATCAGCATAATCATGGAAATCTGTGTATAAATATTATTGGCAATCCCAAAGATTAAATCAAAGACAAAAATCCCCGAAAGTCCTACCGGAAGTGACAAAAGTACTGCCCAGGGTAACAAGTAGCTTTCATACAGTGCGCTGAGAAGGAAATAGACAAACAGTAATGACAGCAGGAAAATATATACGACCTGCGAACCACTGCTTTGCTCTTCCCTGCTGATTCCGGAAAATTCATAGCCATATCCCTGAGGAAGGGTTTGTTTTGCCACATCCTGAATTGCCATCATGGCATCTCCCGAACCATAACCTTTATTGGGGGAGCCATTGACAGAGATGGAGGTAAACATATTAAACCTGGAAATACTTTCGGGTCCATATATTTTTGTTAGGGTGACAAATTCCGTAACAGGAGCCATCTGACCATTTCCGGTACGTACCAGTACTTTACTCATGCTTGCTGGATTCGCCCGGTATTCAGAGTCAGCCTGCACCATGATACGGTATTGTTTACCGAACTGATTAAAATTATCAGTATAAATCCCTGCAAAATATCCCTGCATAGCCGACATTATATCACTGACATTGATTCCTGCTTCCTTTACCTTAGGAACATTAAGACTCAAAAGATATTGAGGAAAATTCGGATTAAAAGTTGTATAGGCCATCTGGATTTCCGGACGTTGATTAAGAGCAGAAAGAAAATTCTGAGCTACATTATAAAAATCATTAATGGAATGGCCACCTTTATCCTGCAACTGGAAAGAAAAGCCGCCACTGACCCCGAAACCCATGATTGTGGGCATAGAAAACGGTGTAATACTGGCTTCTCTTATTGCAGAAGTTTTTTTCATGAAAGTCCGGATTATATCCTGATTTGTGATTCCTTTCCTTTGATTCCAGTCTTTCAGTTCAAGGATTACCATTCCGTATGAACTTCCAGCTCCGGCCATCATATTATTTCCAACCATACGCAGTACTGTATTTACCTGAGGTATAGACCGGGCTATACTATCGACCTGATTGGTTACAATTTTCGTACGTTCGAGTGAAGAAGAAGGTGGAAGGCTAATATTGACAAAAATTGTCCCCATATCTTCATCCGGAACGAAACCTGACGGAGTTATTTTTATTAAAACGAAAAATACAATACTAAACACGGCTATACCCGTCAGGGCAAGCCATTTTTTTGCAGAGAAAAAGGATGCTGCCTGTACATATTTTGCCTTGGTTGCTTCAAAACCCGCGTCAAATAATTCTCTGAAGCGATAAGCTTTTCCCTGTTTGTTTTCCTTGTTTTTCGGTTTTAAAAGGATTGCGGCAAGAGCCGGACTAAGGGTTAAAGCGTTGATAGCTGAAAGAATAATAGCTATTGCCAGGGTTACTCCGAATTGCTTGTAAAACACTCCGGAGGATCCCGAAATAAAGGTTACCGGAATAAACACGGAGGCCATGACCAGTGTGATAGAGACAATAGCCGAGGAAATTTCATTCATGGCATCAATAGATGCTTTTAGAGTAGAAGTGTATCCCTGGTCAAGCTTTGCGTGAACCGCTTCCACAACCACAATGGCATCATCAACCACAATTCCGATGGCCAGAAGAAGAGCAAACAGCGTCAGCAGGTTTATGCTGAAATTGAAAAGGTATAAGAAGAAAAACGTTCCGATGATAGCGACTGGCACGGAGATAGCAGGAATCAATGTGGAACGGAAATCCTTCAGGAACAGGAAAACGACAAGAAAGACCAAAAGGAAAGCTTCCAGCAGAGTTCTTAAGATCTTCTGGATGGATGCGTCCAGGAATTTATTGGCATTCACCGGATTGACATAATGTATTCCTTCGGGAAATGATTTGGAAACATCTTCCATTACTTTGAGTGATTCTTTGATCACATCCCGTGCGTTGGAACCTGCTACCTGGCTAATGGCTATATTGGTTGCAGGTTTTCCTCCCACTTTCATGCTACTGCTATAAGATTGTGCCCCCAGTTCGATTCTGGCAACATCTTTTAGTCTGAGAAAATGTCCATTCCCCTGCGATCTGATGATAATATTCCCGAAATCTTCTGTGGTTTTCAACTTGCCGGTATAACGGATCACATATTGAAAGCTCTGATTTCCCCGTTCGCCGAATGTACCCGGAGCTGCTTCGATGCTTTGATCGTTCAATGCATTTGTAATGTCGGCAGGTACTATTCCATAAATCGCCATCTGATCGGGTTTCAGCCAGATCCTCATGGAGTAAAGAAGTGATCCAAATGCAGAAGCGTCTCCTACGCCATTAACCCTTTGTAGCTTAGGAACAATATTGATATTTGCATAATTCTGAAGAAAGAGTTCATCATATTCCGGTTTATCACTGTATAAA
>JAUZOW010000199.1 GCA_030706225.1 Bacteroidota bacterium
AAAGAAATAAGATCCCAATCCCTTAAACTATGGAAATTGCCGATTTTTTTCAACCTGTTGACCTGATGGATTTCAGGTTTGCCAAAGAAACGGGTGGACATCCCCGGATGGGGGATATGATCCGGAGCTATACCGAAGAAACTGAATTCCCGGATTACCATGGCGCTGATATTGCCATCCTGGGTGTCAAGGAAGACCGGAATGCCGTGAACAATGAAGGTTGCGCCATGGCTCCCGATCATATCCGGAAATACCTCTACCTGCTTTATCCCGGCTCTTTTAATCCCAATATCGTTGACCTTGGAAATATCAAAGCCGGATTCCAGGTATCAGATACCTATTTTGCCCTTGCTTCCGCAGTAGGAGAATTACTCGAAAACAATATCGTTCCCGTTATACTGGGTGGAAGTCAGGACCTGACTTTTGCCAATTACCAGGCTTATCAGAATCTCGGTCAGATCATTAACATCGTTTCTGTGGATCCGATGTTTGACCTTGGTCAATCGGAAAAAGATCCGGATTCCCAGTCATTCCTGAGCAGCATCATCCTTCACCAGCCGAATTATCTTTTCAATTATGCCAATATCGGATATCAGAGCTATTTTGTCAATCAGGATTCCCTTACGCTGATGAAGAACCTGCTGTTCGATACATTCCGGCTTGGTGTCGTCAGACAAGATGTTGAAGAAACCGAACCCATCGTCAGGAATGCGGACCTCATTACCTTTGATGTTTCTGCCATCCGTTGGTCGGATGCTCCGGGTAATGGAAATTCAACACCGAACGGTTTTTATGGAGAAGAAGCCTGTCAGATAGCACGTTATGCCGGGTTAAGCGATAAATTGACATCCATCGGATTTTATGAAACCAATCCCCGGTTCGATAAAAACGGAGAGACTTCTCATCTTGTTGCCCAGATGATCTGGTACTTTATGGATGGTTTTTATAACCGTGCACACGAATTTCCTTTCAAGAATGAAGATGATTACATCCGTTACCGTGTTGCCATAACAGAACATAAAGAAGAACTGACGTTTTACAAGAGCAAAAAAACCGACCGCTGGTGGATGGAGATTCCTCTTCGTTCTGATCAGCGAATCAAGTACCAACGGCATTACATGGTCCCCTGCTCATACCAGGATTATCAAACCGCCTGCAACAACGACATACCCGATCGCTGGTGGATGATTTACCAGAAATTAATGTGAGAATCGCAGGACACTAAAGTCAATGCGTACCAATGATTTTCTTCGATATTCAATCTTGAATTTTTCCTAACCCAACCTTTCAGGATTCTCAGAAATAAAATTCTTCCATCCTGAATAGCCGCCGGGCCGCTTTTGTATTGTGTGGCTTTGTCCGGGATCTTTTTGAAAATAATGGCAGACAGCAACAGCGAGAGCGTCGGTGGCATCAAGATATTTTGGCATTTCCTGGATATCAAACATCTGCTGAAGCATAAGAGCTACTTGCTCTTTTGAAGCGCTTCCTTTCCCGGTGATGGATTGCTTGATCTTACGGGGAGAGTATTCAAATACAGGAACGGAACGTGAAAGAGCTGCCGCCATGGCGACTCCCTGAGCACGGCCCAGCTTCAGCATCGATTGCACATTCTTTCCGTAAAAAGGAGCTTCAATGGCTAATTCATCGGGTTGATACTTCTCAACCAGTGAAAAAGAATGTTCAAAAATATTCTTCAGCTTTAAGGCTTGTCCGTCATCTTTCTTTAATTTTAGAACCCCAAGGGTCAGCAGGTCGAGCTTCTTACCCGTGATGCCTATAATCCCGTAACCCATGATGTTGGTTCCGGGGTCAATTCCCAGTATAATGCGATTAGCGGACAATTTCAATTGATGAGAGACAGAGCAAAAATAACTAAAACAGCCAATATAATCCTTCGGGTCATCATTTTTATCATCACCTATGGATTTATTTTTCATGAGGTTTTTCTTCACCGCGCATGGGAGGGAGTTTCCGGTTCACTTTTAAATCTGTTTTCGAATCCCTGGCTTGTTGCAGAGCTTATGGGTATACTCTTTCTGATGGCCGTCAACTGGGGAACTGAGGCTATGAAATGGCGGTTTATGATTGGAAAGATTGAGAAAGTTTCTTTCTTGAAATCCTGCCAGGCAGTGCTGACCGGTGTTTCCATAAGCTCGTTTATGCCGAACCGGACAGGTGAATTTTTTGGAAGGGTTTTTATTCTTGAGAAAGGAAGCCATATGGAAGGAATATTGATCACAATTCTCGGAAGCATGAGCCAGTTGCTGATCACAATCCTCGCAGGCTCATTGGCAATTCTGTTTTTTCTCCCGGATAATTTCCCTTCATTTCCCGGATCTTCAGGATTTCTATATACAGGAATCGTTATCATTACCCTGACATTTGATTTGATCCTGATCCTGCTTTTTTTCAATGTTTCTCTCCTTTCGTTTGTTAAGGGAAAATGGCTGAAAGGTAAGATCTTCAGTAAAACAAGAAGGTTCTTTGATGTATTTTCCTATTACAATTTCAAAGAATTGGCTACGGTTCTGATGTTGAGCCTGTTTCGCTATGGGGTATTTTCCTGCCAGTTTTTTCTGCTTTTAAAAATTTTTCATGTTCCGGTTCCAGTGGCAGATGGCTTGATCCTGATCCCAATGATTTTCTTCATACTGACGGTAGTACCTTCTTCAATCATGACCGATCTGGGGATCCGGGGATCGGCAGCGCTGTATATTTTCGGTTTGTTTTTTACCCGGTACGGGATTCAGGCGGACGCCATGAATCTTGGTGTATTGACGGCTTCCACGCTGATCTGGGTTATCAATCTTCTGATTCCAGCCATTTTGGGAACTTTCTTTTTGTTTCGTCTGAAATTCTTCCGGAAAGAGCCTGTCGTCATTGTTAATGCTTGATCCTATGAGTTTCTTTATCGTTTTTACTTTGATTTTGCTGGCTGTTTCCGCAGTTTATCTTTCCCTGATCATAGTTTTTACTATCGGGATGCTTAAGCTGGAAGAACCGGGTTCGTCCGATGGGAATTTTCATACCCGTGTTACAGTGATTATCCCTGCAAGGAATGAAGAAGCCAATATGGATGATCTTCTGGAAGGCCTGGCGGGTCAGAATTATCCTATGGATCTGTGCGAATTCATTTTGGCTGATGACCAATCTGAAGACGGAACATTCGCGAAAGCAAGAGAATTTTCCGGGAACCATCCCCTTTTCCCTTTAAAAATAATCCGTACAGAGGAAAAAGGAGATGTTCCTTCTTCGAAGAAGAAGCTGATCGAAAGGGCTATAAATATTGCTGCCGGTGAACTGATCCTTACGACCGATGCCGATGTTCGTCATGCTCCGGGAT
>JAUZOW010000002.1 GCA_030706225.1 Bacteroidota bacterium
TGTTGTTAATGATGCGGATTTTCTGGGCCTGATTTGTGATACGGATATTTATAACATGGATTCTTTCGATGAATCCATCGAAAATTACCATATTTCTCTTGATAGATCATATGTTATTGAAAATCAGCATGTATCAGATGTGATCCGTGCTTTTGGCTCCGGTAAGCTTACCCTGCTTCCTGTCCTGAATGAGAAAAAACAATACCTGGGCGTAATAACTCTGGCTCATCTGGTGCAGTCATTGGCTTCGGTTTTGCCTGTTTCCAATCCGGGTGGCGTTCTGGTTCTTGAAATCAATGAAAAAGATTATGTACTGACTGAGATTGCTCAGATTGTTGAATCCAATGATGCCAAGATCCTTTTCATGTATATCCGTTCCTTCCCGGATTCCACTAAACTTGAAGTAACATTAAAGATCAACCGGATCGATACAGCTGCCGTTATTCAAACATTCAACCGGTATAATTATATTATCAAAGCTTCTTTTTCGGAAGATACCTATTCGGAAACGATGAAGGATCGTTTCGATTCTTTGATGAAATACCTGAATGTCTGATCCTATGAGATCAATTTCGAACGCTTTACCGGCAGGAATCAGGATGCTTTTCTTATGGTTTCTGATCCTGCAGTGTAATTTATCCTTTGCCCGGACAGAAACGGCAGAAAAATCAAAATTGATAATAAATCATATCCGGATCGATGGGAATAAACAGACGCGTTCAAAGATCATTTTCAGGGAACTTCTTTTTCATGAACAAGATACTTTACCGTTGTCGGACCTGCCATTCCTTGTTCAGAAAAGTCGTGAAAATATTTTCAATACCCATCTGTTCAATTTTGTAACGCTGGACACTCTTTCCATACCCGGTGTACCTGGCAGGATTGATGTGGCCATTCATGTTATTGAACGATGGTATATTTGGCCATGGCCCTTCTTTGAAATTGCTGACCGGAACGTCAGTACCTGGCTAAGAACGATGAATATGAGCCGGTTGACATATGGAATAGATCTGACGATTAATAATGTACGGGGATGCAATGAGACTTTGACTTTTCCATTCCATGCGGGCTTTAACCAGAAATACGGTTTTCATTATCTTATCCCTTTTCTGGATCGGAAACAGACCCTGGGATTAAGCTTTGGCGCTGATCTTGAACGAAACCATGAAGTTATTGTCGGTAGTAAGGATAACAAAACCGTTTTTCTGAAACAAACCGATTGCTATTCCAGGCAAAATCTATATTCTTTTGCAGAATTGGTTTACCGGCCTACCATCTATTCCCGGCATTATTTCCGGGTATTTTACCAATATTATTATTTTTCCGATTCCATTCTGACAGTTCCGGATTATGGAGTGAAAAACCGGAAGGAATTTGGCTTTACAGGGATCTATTACAAATATAAAAACGACCACAGGGATGTACAGTTTTATCCTTTAAAGGGTTATTATTTTGATATTGAATTCTTAAAAAATGGTGTTTTTCATGAACCCGTGAATTACTGTTATGTAAAATCATCCATCCGGAAGTACTGGCAGGTTTATCACCGGTGGTACTTTGCAACAGGCATCACAGGGAAAGTCACACTGACACCTGATCCTCCATATTTTTTACAACAAGGCCTGGGTTATGGCCGCGATTTTGTGAGAGGGTACGAATATTATGTTATCGACGGGAGGAATTACGTTGTATTCAAGAATAATCTCAAGTTTGCCATAGTTCCTCCGGGTATTTTCATTATGGATTTTTTAAAAAGCAGGAAATTCAATACGGTCCCTTATGCCTTATATATGAATGTTTTCCTGGATCTCGGATATGAATATAATCAGAGTATGTTGGCAAACCAGAAAAATGACCTTCAAAACAGCATTTTGGCAGGATATGGAGTCGGGTTTGATTTTACAACCTATTACGATGTTGTGATAAGAGCTGACCTTTCAATGAATGGGAAGGGGCAACCCGGTGTATATCTTCATTTTATAGCTCCGATCTGATATATTATACTCTGAATTATGAAAAAATGGACTATCTTTACACCCAGACTCCATGACTTATATGATTCTTTAAATGAAGATTGCATTATTTGGAAAGGTTATTAATCCGGATGATCTTCCAATCCTTCAATCCATGATCGGGAAACTGGAAAGTGCCGGAGTTGAGATATTGCTGTTTGAGCCGTTCTATATTTCTTCAGCAAAATCCCTGATATTCCGTTTTGTACCTTCATTTTTTTCCCGGAAGGAGGAACTGGTGGGGAAAGCCGATTATCTTTTTTCAATCGGCGGAGATGGGACCTTGCTGGATACCATTACATTAGTGGGGAACAGCGGGCTTCCGGTCATGGGAATAAATATGGGAAGGCTGGGGTTTTTATCAAGTATTTCAAAAGATCATGTGGAGTCTGCTATTGACGCTCTGCTGAGCGGAAATATTTTTCTTGATAGAAGAACCCTTTTAAGGCTTGAAACCGAAGAGAATCTTTTCGGAGAGTTCAATTATGCACTGAATGATATTACGATCTTTAAAAGCCCTTCGGTATCAATGCTGAATATCAAGGCATATATTAACGGGGAGTTTCTAAATACTTACTGGGCAGATGGACTTATTGTCGCTACCCCTACGGGCTCTACTGCATACTCGCTGAGTTGTACGGGGCCTATTCTGACTCTTGATGCCGAAGCCTTTGTGATCACTCCCATTGCAAGCCATAACCTGACGGTCAGACCTATTGTCATTCCTGACGACAGTGAAATCCGGATTGAAGTCATTGGTCGTGAGCTGGAAGGATATGTCGGGTTGGATTCACGGAGTGAAAGACTTGATCATTTTGTCAAACTGATCATCCGGAAAGAAGATTTTAAATTTAATATTGTCCGGATGAAACATACTGTATTCTTTAAAACAATTCGTGAAAAGCTGAACTGGGGACTTGATATCCGGAATTGACTTCATTCTTTGCCGATCGTTCCAATAAAAGAAAGAAAAATACGTTAAAATAAATCATAATATCACACTGCCTGTTAGAAAATGAAATTATTGACTCAGAATCAATCCATTAACAAGTTTTTCATTACCGGAGCCAGGTGGATTATCATTACTCTTGCAGGAGCAGGATTATTGTTATTCCCTTTGAAAATAAAAGCTCAGGATATGGAAGTGGGCATTTATGGCGGTGTTTCTTATTATCTCGGAGATCTGAATCCTGGCAAGCATTTTGCAAATCTCCAGCCGGCTTACGGAGCGACATTGCGCTATACGCTGGATCCACGCTGGGCTTTAAAGTTTGGTGTTTATGAAGGTAAAGTGATTGGGAATTCGACCCAGACAAATTTTCTTCCCGGCAGAGATTTGAAATTTTCAAGCCAGGTTACGGATATTTCTGCGGAAACGGAATTCAATTTCTTCCCTTATATGACAGGGAGTTGGCGTAATTTTATCAGTCCTTACATTTATGCCGGATTTGGAGTTTTTTTCTTCAATCCGATGTCGGGATCTCAACAACTGCGGCCATTGGGTACAGAAGGACAAAATGACAGGTACCTGGGACGAAAACCTTATAATACCTATAATTTTTCAATACCTTTCGGACTTGGGGTTAAATTGAGCGTTTCCCGTCGTATCGGGATGACTCTTTTCTGGGAAATGCATAAAACATTTACCGATTATCTGGATGATGTGAGCACTACTTACTACCTGGAGGGCTCTCAGATTAATCCGGATGATACAGGTGCAGTATTATCAGATCCTACCCGAAACCATGAACCGGGAATGCAAAGGGGTAATTCCCGAAATAATGACTGGTACTCTTTTTCCGGGATCACATTTTCTTATCGTTTTGATATCCATGGCAGCAAGAGATGCCGGGATATGAAATACAAATAATGGATGGGCAAATAATATGAATACAATGAGTCTCCGGAATAAGATCAATAATAAAAAAATGCCAGTTCATGTTGCCATTATCATGGATGGAAACGGGCGATGGGCAAAAAAGAAAGGATTTGCACGCGTAAAAGGGCATGAAAAGGGGGTGGATGCTGTCAGGGAAACTGTTGAAGCCGCTGCAGAGCTGGGGATTCGTTACCTTACCCTGTATGCATTTTCAACGGAAAACTGGAAAAGACCAAAATATGAGATTGAGGCCCTTATGAATTTACTGGTGGAATCTGTTAACAAGGAACGGAAAACCTTTATGGAAAATAATATCCGTCTGTTAGGCCTGGGTGACCTGAAATCTCTTCCGGAAAAAAGCTACAACGGATTGAACAGCGCTATTCAGGAAACATCCGGGAATACTGGTCTCCAACTTGTTCTGGCGTTAAGTTACAGCTCTCGCTGGGAAATTGTGGAAACAGCACGGAGGCTTGCTGAAAAAGTCCGTTCCGGTGAAATGGAATCCATGCAGATTACAGAAAAAACTTTCAGGGATACCCTTCCCAGTGCCTCTATTCCGGATCCTGATCTGCTTATCCGGACAAGTGGTGAATATCGGATAAGCAATTTTTTACTCTGGCAACTTGCTTATACTGAACTCTATTTTACACCTGTTTTATGGCCTGAATTTAACCGGGAAGATTTATATAAAGCCATCCTGGATTTTCAGGGAAGAGAACGAAGGTTTGGAATGACCAGCGAACAAATTCAACAACAAAAATCAGCTTCATGAACTCTTTCGTGATGAAATTGAAATACATCATTCTTCTGTTCCTTTTATTTTCCTGTGCGATTCCATTGAATGCCCAGGAACAGTCTCATCGTGAGATCAATGTGGATTACAATAATCCAAAAGATTATATAATTGGCGGTATTACTGTGTCGGGAACAAAGTACCTGGATAATAACGTCCTGATCATGCTTTCAGGCTTATCCATTGGCGATAAAGTAAAAATCCCAAGCGACAAATTCACTACCGCTATCCGGAAATTATGGGAACAGGGTTTATTTGAGGATATTCAGGTTTCTGTCACAAATATTGTTGACAATCAGATATTTTTAAATATTTATTTCAAGGAACGCCCTCGCCTTTCTTATTTTTCCTTTTCCGGAGTTAAAAAATCGGAAGCTGATGATCTTCGTGAAAAGATTCATATTGTCAGGGGAGATTATGTAACCGAAAACCTGATCATCAAAACCCGGGATATTGTCAGAAAATACTATACAGATAAGGGATTTCTTGATGCCCAGGTGAATATCCTTCAAAAAGGTGATACCGCCGGCAGCAACAATATCGGACTGATGATTGCCGTGAATAAAGGCCAAAGGGTCAGGATCTACAACATTACAATTCATGGGAATAAAAATCTTACGACGGAACAGCTTAAAGCTTCCATGAAAAAGACAAAGGAAAAATCGGTTTTTAATCCGATGGAGAATATTGATGATATTATCTATCAGGCTACTTCTGCAGCTCTTCATATCGACTTCCTTGAAATTGTGAATATCATTCAGAAAAATACTGTAAATAATGTACGTTTCCGGGTCTTTAAATCTTCGAAATTCATCCAGGAAGATTATGAAGAAGATAAAATGAATCTTCTGAAGAAATATAATTCCATGGGATACCGGGATGCAAGGATCCTCAGGGATTCTGTTTCGAAGAATAATGATAAATCGATCAATTTGGATATCTGGGTGGAAGAAGGACATAAATACTTTTTCCGCAATATTACCTGGGTTGGGAATACCAAATATACAGACATGATGCTGAACCGGATCCTGAAAATTAAAAAAGGGGATGTGTATGATGAAGATGCATTGAACACAGCCCTGACTTACAATCCAAACAGCACCGATATCCGTTCTCTTTATATGGATGACGGGTATCTTTTCTTTGATGTAAATCCTGTGGAAATCAACATTGAGAATGATTCCATCGATCTTGAAATCAGGATGCATGAAGGCCCGCAAGCTACTGTGAATAAAGTTGTGATCAAGGGTAATACTAAAACCAACGATTATGTGGCTATCAGGGAACTTGTGACCCGTCCCGGACAGCTTTTCAGCCGTGAAAAACTTATCCGTTCACAACAAAAGCTGGCCCAGCTGAAATATTTTGATGCAGAAAAGATAACTCCGAATGTAACACCTAATCCTGCTGATGGAACCGTCGATCTCGAATATAATGTGGAAGAAACCTCTTCCGACCAGGTTGAACTTTCCGGCGGCTGGGGATATGGAAGAATCATTGGAACCCTGGGAGTCTCTTTCAATAATTTCTCTTTGCGTAACCTGCTGAACAAGCATGCATGGAAGCCCATTCCGGCAGGCGAAGGCCAGAAGCTAAGTCTTCGTTTTCAAACTTATGGGTCAGGATATCTCAGTTACAGCGCTTCATTTACCGAACCCTGGCTTGGCGGCCGGAAACCTATCGCATTAAGCCTTTCCTATTTCCATTCATTATACTCCAATAGCTATAGCCGTTCGGATACAAATTATGCTTACCTGAAGATCGACGGGATATCGATTGGACTTGGAAATAATCTGAAATGGCCGGATGATTTCTTTGTTCTTTACCAGACCATCAATTTCCAGCGTTATAAGACACATAAATATACCGAAATCCTTTCTGCAACAAGCGGAGTTTACAACAGTATTTCTTATGCCGTTAATCTCTCAAGATCTTCCATTGATGCTCCTATTTACCCGAAGAATGGCTCCGAAGTTTCACTAACCCTTACGATGACCCCACCGTATTCTCTATTCCGCGGAGATCTTGACTATGCATCCATGAGTAATAACGAACGTTATAAATGGGTTGAATTCTATAAATGGAAATTCAAGGGTGCATGGTATATTTCTCTTGTGGATAAACTGGTACTTACACCACGGGTACAGTTCGGTGTTCTTGGCGCCTATAACAATCAGTTAGGAATTACACCTTTTGAAAGATTTTACTTAGGAGGAGATGGTTTGACCGGATATAATAATATGGATGGTCGTGAGCTGATCGGAATGCGTGGGTATCAGAATAATACACTGACACCTGATTATTCATCCTCTACAACAACCGGAGGAACCGTTTATTCCAAATATACTTTCGAACTTCGTTACCCGATTTCCCTGAATCCCAGCGCGACAATCTATGGACTTACATTCCTGGAAGCAGGGAACGATTGGCTGAAATGGCAGAATGTCAACCCCTTCGATGTATACCGTTCGGTTGGGTTTGGAATCCGGGTTTTTCTACCTATGTTTGGGTTATTAGGCCTCGATTGGGGATATGGTCTGGATGCAGTACCTAATATTTCTGACGCTAATGGTAGCCAGTTCCACTTCTCAATTAATTCATCCATCGATTAATGACATAAATTTGAAAGGAAATAATTTATAACAAAGAAAAAATATCAGGGAGGAATAAATAATGAAGAAAAAACTTTTTCTGTTTGCAACTGTCCTTATGTTTTGCGCCTTTACCGCTGGTGCACAGAAATTTGCTTATGTGGATACACAGTATATTCTGGATAATTTACCTGAATATACAGAAGCTCAGGGACAACTTGATGATCTTTCAGCTCAATGGCAGAAAGAAATTGAAGTCAAATTTGCCGAAGTTGATAAAATGTACCAGGATTATCAGGCTCAGTCGGTTCTTTTACCTGACGATATGAAAAAGAAAAAAGAACAGGAAATCGTTGATAAGGAAAAGGAAGCGAAGAACCTGCAAAAGCAGAGATTCGGCAAAGATGGTGACCTCTTTAAAAAACGCCAGGAACTGATAAAACCTATCCAGGAAAAAATTTACAATGCCATCCAGGATATTGCTGTAAATAACAATTACTATATGGTTTTTGATAAAGCAGGCGCTGTTACTATAATGTATGCGAATCCAAAGTACGATATCAGTGATGAAGTTCTGGATAACCTCGGTGCTACGATGACCAACCGGAAAAAAGCTCCATCCGGACAGGAAAAATCCACAGATACAGGTACTAAGGATTCCGGTCAAAAAAAATAGTTTAACGCTGTCAATGCGTGGATTTTAAAAATATCCTATTTTTGCAATTTAAAGACATCTTTTTTATAAGTATTCATCAATTTAGACCATATCATGAAAAAAACAGTTAAGATCCTTGCTTTAATCGGGTTATTTGTTGCTTTTTCTTTTACCGCACCTGCTCAGACTCCAAAGATTGGTTATGTAGATTTCAATACCCTTTTACAGGCTATGCCGGGAATTGATTCTGTGAAAATCAAATTACAGAAATATTCACAAACTCTTTCTGATCAATTGGATGCCATGCGTGCTGAAATGGAAAATAAAATGCTGGATTATCAAAATAACTCTGCTACCATGTCGGATCTGATCAAACAGACGAAAGAAAAAGAATTACAGGATCTTCAGTCACGTACGGAAGCTTTCCAACAAAAAGCACAGTCGGATCTTCAGGCAAAACAAACAGAACTACTTCAACCTCTTGTCGAAAAAGCTAAGACAGCCATCAAAGATGTTGCAAAAGAGAATAAATATACACTTGTCCTGAATTCAATTGAAGATATTGTGATTTATTCTGAACCGACGGATGATCTTATGCCCCTGGTTAAGAAAAAACTTGGACTTCAGTAATAATAGATAACACTATAAAAAAAACGTCCCGGATTCCCGGGACGTTTTTTTTATCATTAATATTTATAACTCTTTATCATACCAACCGGCATACATGGTATAGTTTCTGGAAATCCTGTTCACCTGTCCTTCCAGAAGATTACGATCGATATCCTTGATTTTCCGGGCCGGAACCCCTGCCCAAACGGAGCCGGATTCCACTACGGTTCCTTCCGTAATCAAAGCACCTGCCGCGACGATTGAGTTGCTGTTGATCACAGCGCCATCCATGATGATGGCTCCCATTCCGATGAGGACATTATCGTGGATGGTACATCCATGAACAACAGCGTTATGGGCAATAGAGACGTTGTTACCAATGTTCACGGGAGCTTTCTGGTAAGTGCAATGGATGATGGCTCCATCCTGGATGTTTACATTATTGCCGATTCTGATTGAATGAACATCTCCCCGGATAACCGAATTAAACCAGACACTGCAATCATCCCCCATCTTTACATCTCCTGTGAGTGTTGCATTATCGGCAAGAAAGCAGTTTTTACCCCAGACCGGACGTACCCCTTTTACGGATCGTATAATGGCCATATGCTAATTGTTTTTCTTATCCTGTACGCGTGGATAATCTATTGAAAAATGTAATCCCCTGCTTTCTTTCCGGTTAAGAGCCATCTTGATAATCAGATACCCGATATTGATGAGGTTTCTCAACTCGCAGATACGGGGAGTCAGGATGGATTTGTTGTAAAGCTGTTCTGTTTCATTATAAAGGATTGCCAGACGGTCGAAAGCACGTTTCAGACGAAGGTTGGAACGAACAATACCAACATAGCTGGTCATGATTGACTGGACTTCTTTCAGGGACTGAGTAATTAAAACCATCTCCTCGTTAAAGACCATGCCTTCTGCATCCCAATCAGGGATTTCCACGCAGAAATCAATGTTTTTTACAGCTTCAATAGCATCCTGACTTGCGCGGTGTGAAAATACCGTAGCTTCAAGTAAGCTGTTTGAGGCCAGTCTGTTGGCGCCATGTAATCCGGTGCAGGAGCACTCGCCGGTAGCATACAGATTACGTATGGAGCTTCTGGCGAATTCATCCACTTTGATTCCGCCGCAAAGGTAATGAGCCGCAGGAACCACAGGAATCATATCGCGGGTGATATCGATCCCTTCACTGAGACATTTGGCATAAATTCCGGGAAAATGATCCAGCAAGGCATTTTTATTCAACTGGGTGCAGTCCAGATAGACATAATCTTCCCCGCTGATTTTCATTTCATTGTCGATAGCTCGTGCAACAATATCACGGGGAGCAAGAGAAAGCCTGGGATCGTATTTCTGCATAAATTCTTTACCACTGTGGTCTTTCAGCTTGGCACCGAAACCTCTGAGGGCTTCCGAAATGAGGAATGAAGGTCTTTCTTCCGGATTGTACAGTGCAGTAGGATGGAACTGGATGAATTCCATGTTTTCGACTGCGCCTTTTGCCCGGTAAACCATGGCAATTCCATCACCGGTCGAGATGGTGGGATTCGTGGTTGTACTGTATACATGTCCTGAGCCTCCTGTTGCAATCAGTGTTACCTTTGACAGGATAGTATCCACGAGATAGGAGCGGGGATTAAGGACATAGGCGCCATAACAGGTAATATCTTTGGTACGGCGGTTAACTTCTACGCCAAGATGATGCTGGGTGATGAGATCAATGGCGAAATATTCTTCAAGGATTTCGATATTGGGATGTTTCCGGATCTGTTCCAGGAGAGTGGTTTCAATTTCTTTACCTGTGCTGTCTTTATGATGAAGTACGCGGAATTCCGAATGACCTCCTTCTTTTCCGAGGTCAAACTGACCTGATTTGGTACGGTCGAATTTAGCACCCCACCGGATTAGCTCTTTAATCCTTTCGGTAGATTCCGTGATAGTGATCCTGACAATCTTTTCGTCGCAGATTCCATCTCCTGCAATAAGTGTGTCCTGGATATGTTTTTCGTAGGAATCGGGAGTGTACATCACAGCTGCAATTCCACCCTGAGCAAAACTGGTAGCAGTATCACCTGCTGTTGATTTTGTGATAATGCATACTTTCCCGTATTTGGCAACTTTAAGCGCAAAGCTTAACCCGGCTATCCCGGAGCCGATCACGAGAAAATCAACATATTTTCTCATACTATTTTTTTTTAAAACTTTAATGGAGAAAAACCGGTTTTGCAATGAAAATATTGACCTTACATAAAAAGAGGCAATTCTCCTTTTTGACAAAGTTACGACATTATTTGACAGATTGATTCTGGCTGCCTTTCGGAGTGCATCTGAGAATACAAGGTGCATGAGTACAAGGTATTTCTTGTTCTTATAATAGTTATATTTGCCGCCTGAAAATATACTGGATGGATTTGATCAGGTCATATATAGAAGAGCATAGCGACCGTTTTGTGCAGGAACTATTCGGGTTGATACGGATTCCCTCGATCAGTTCAAAATCTGAAAACAGGGAAGACATGATCCGGGCTGCGGAATATTGGAAAAAATGTCTCCGGGCAGCCGGAGCGGATAAAGCTGAGGTAATTCCGACAGCAGGAAACCCGGCCGTATTTGCACAAAAAATTATAGATCCTTCAAAGCCTACGATTCTGATATATGGGCATTATGATGTGATGCCGGTTGATCCGCTGGAGCTGTGGGAAAGCCCTCCGTTCAAACCGGAGATCAGAAACGGCAGAATTTATGCGCGGGGAGCAGAGGATGATAAAGGCCAGTCATTTATGCATGCCAAAGCGTTTGAGCTTATGGTTAAGACCAAAACTCTTCCCTGTAATGTGAAATTCATGATTGAAGGGGAAGAAGAAATCGGTTCTCCGAATTTTCCTGCTTTCCTGGAACAAAATAAGCAGAAGCTTCAGGCGGATATTATCCTGATTTCTGATACAGAGCTGATATCCATGGATTGTCCATCTGTAACGGTAGGATTGAGAGGCCTGTCATATATGGAAGTGGAAATTACCGGGCCAAACCGGGATCTTCATTCCGGTATCTTTGGCGGAGCTGTAGCGAATCCGGCAAATATTCTTGCCAGTCTGATCGCTTCGCTGACCGATCATGAAGGAAGGATCACAATACCTGGTTTTTATGACGATGTTACAGATGTACCGGAAGAGGAAAGGGCTGAAATGGCTAAGGCTCCTTTTAATGAAGAAGAATATAAAAAAGAACTGGAAATAAATGCTGTCTTTGGCGAAAAAGGATATTCAACCCGTGAAAGGGTAGGGATCCGGCCTTCGCTGGATGTAAATGGGATCTGGAGCGGATACACCGGAGAAGGAACGAAAACTGTACTTCCTTCCAAAGCATACGCTAAAATATCGATGAGACTGGTTCCCGGACAGAATCCTGAAAAGATTGCACAATTGTTTGAACGGTATTTTCTTTCTATTTGCCCACCCTACGTAAAAGCCAGCGTTCGTTACCTTCACGGCGGATTACCCTACGTTTCGCCAATGAATACTCCGGGATATAAAGCTGCAAGCAAAGCTATAGAGACATCTTTTGGGAAGAAACCGGTACCGGTCAGAAGCGGCGGAAGTATCCCCATCATCTCTCAATTTGAGAAAATTCTGGGAATAAAATCAATTATGATGGGATTTGGCCTTGATTGCGATGCAGCGCATTCTCCCAACGAATGCTATCCTCTGGATAACTTTTTTAAAGGAATAGAAACGATTCCCCTGTTCTTCAGCTACTTTGCCGGGCTTATGAAGAAATAACCTATTTCTTCTGCTCTTTAGCAAATGCCGACAATCCTGAATCAAGGAATTTTACGAAGGCATCCACATTCAAATCATAGGATCTCGGCTGGGTAAGAATATTTCCTGCTGTATCCAGTAATACATAGTATGGCTGTGAATTTACATTAAACCGGCTGATCTGGAGATCTGCAAATTTCTTTCCGATCGTCTTCTTTACTTTGCCGTCATATTTAGATGTAATCCATTCGTTTTCAGGTAATTCTGTTTTGTCATCGACATATAATGCCGTCACGATGAAATTTTCACGCAGGCGTTTCAAAACCTGTGGATCCGACCATACATTAGCTTCCATTTCCCGGCAATTGACACATCCATGGCCTGTAAAATCAATGAACAGTGGCTTGTTTTGTTTTTTTGCACATTCCAATGCCTGTTTATAGTCAAAATATCCCTGAAGTCCGTGAGGCAGGTGGAATAAATCATTGTACTTAGGCGTTTCGCACAAAGTGCTTCGTTCTCCGGATCCGGGTGCTTGTCCTGCCACTGCCTGGACTTCATTGTGTATGATAGCATTCAGATCAAAATCAAGAGTGGTTTGCGGAGGGAGGTAACCGGATAATGCTTTCAGGGGAGCTCCCCACATTCCCGGGATCATATAAACCACAAAAGTGAAAGTGATGATGGACAAAACCAATCTGGGAACACTGATGTAGGGAAGATCCGAATCGTGGTTGAATTTCAGTTTTCCAAGCAGGTAAAATCCCAGCATAGTAAAAATTACGATCCACATTCCAAGGTAAACTTCCCGGTCGAGAATATGCCAATGATAGGTTTGGTCGGCAATGCTTAAAAATTTCAATCCAAGTGCGAGTTCGATGAACCCCAGCACTACTTTAACAGAGTTCAGCCATCCTCCGGATTTAGGTAATCCGGCAAGCCAGGTAGGGAAGAAGGCAAACAAGGTAAAAGGAAGTGCAAAAGCAATGGAAAATCCGAGCATTCCGATAATGGGCTTCAGAAGCGCTCCACCTGCAGATTGAACCAGAAGCGCTCCCACAATAGGTCCTGTACATGAAAAGGAAACCAGAACCAGTGTAAATGCCATAAAAAAAGCGCCACGGTAACCACCTTGATCAGCCTGCTTATCCGCTTTATTCACCATCCAGCTGGGGAGGGTGATATCAAACAATCCCAGGAAGGAAGCGGCAAATACCATGAAAATGACAAAGAACAGAATATTTGGAAGCCAGTGTGTACTCAGAAAATTAGCAAAATTGGGGCCCATTGTCACCGCAACGAGAGTTCCGATCAGAGTATAGATCAGAACGATCGACAGACCGTAAACAATTGCTTCCATCCGGGCTTTTTGCTTACTTTTCGTATCGTGCATGAAAAAGCTGACGGTCATTGGGATCATCGGGAAGACGCAGGGAGTAATGATAGCTGCCAATCCTGCCAGGAAAGAAATAAGGAAAAACCAGAACATGGAATGGGATTCGGCTTTATCGGCGACCGTAGCTTTAAGCTCTGCCTGAGCTTTTACTTTATTCATAGTATCAGAGGCAGAAGGGGCTTTTGCGATCACAGCTTTTACGGTATCAGTAACAGCTACTCCTGTTTTGGTCGGTTCTACAATATTTCCAGCAGGGTTTCCTTTGACATTGAACGAAATATCTTCTTCAGAAGGAGGCAGACATTTACTGTCATTGCAGCACATGAATTCCAGCGATCCCTTGACGACAAAATCTTTTTTCCCCAACACTTTGATTTTCTGGCGGAAAGTAGCTTTATCGCCGAAAAATTTCAACAGCATTTTGAAATTGGGGTCATTTTCCTCAATGGGCTTGGGCTCAATTACTTTTCCTACCAGCTCATAATCAGTACTTTTAGTAAAATGGAAAGAAGTAGGAACAGGGCCTCCTTCCTTGATGAACTGGGAATAAATATGCCATCCTTTATCAATTTTTGCTGTCAGGAGCAAAGTTGCTTCTCCAGGTTGGCGCTGTTCAACACTGTAAGACCATTTTACCGGTTCGAGTACCTGAGAATATAAAGGGAGGGATAAAATAACCAAAGCCGCAAGGGCAATGAGAGCTTTTTTCATGTGGAATACCAGATAAATCGGTTTAGATGCACAAATGTAACTATTTTTTTATATCATCTTCCGGATGACAAAAACATCTTTTGTCCGGTTAGTAATCCGGAACCGGTGATCGATCCGGTGTCCCACAATCCACACAATCCGTTCCCCGGAACAAAGTATCCACGTGCTCTCTTTTTCAGGGATGGAAAATTTTTCATCAATAAAGAAATCGCTTATTTTTTTCCGGATATACTTTCCGAAAGGATAAAACATATCTCCCGGTTGCCATTTCCGGAGGGTAAGAGGGAACGTGAGTTTTGCCATATCCAGGTATGCATAATCCTCTGAGGGATTGATTCTGAAACCCTTTATGATCGATTTTATCTCAAAAGAAAGGTTCAGCGGCTTATGGATCCGTTTTGCGCTTTTATGAATATAGTAAATTTCCGGCTTATCTTTTAAATCATCTGTTTTTTTAAGGGGAATCATGATGTACCGTTCCCTGTCTTTAATCAGTCGCCAGGAAGGGGAGAAGAAGACCGCTCCCGGTGCATCATCCAGCGTTCCGGCAATATCGTTTGCCTGCGATGCGGTAAACCCGTATGGAAAGAGAAATTCGAAAAGGAAAGTGGAAAGCGGATGAATGTTTTTTAATGCAGGTACTGAAATAAATATTTCATCTTCCTTTCCGGAGAACGCTTCCTTTTTCTTTTCATCAATGTACTCCCGGTATATAGTTTCTGCATTTCTGACGTTACGGATATTTTCCGTCATAATGGCTTTAAAATCCGGGTTTATTTCAACGAGGAGCGGGATTAGCTGATGGCGGATCTTGTTCCGGAGATATTTATTTTCCTTATTTGTCCGGTCTTCGCGATAGGTAAGATGATTATCGGCGACAAACTTTTCAATATCCGATCTCCAAAGGAAGAGCAGAGGATGAATAATCATTCCCTGCCGGGGAAGAATTCCGTGAAGCCCTGCAATTCCTGTACTCCGGAAAAGATTAATGAAAAAAGTCTCCAATTCGTCATCCAGGTGATGGGCAGTGGCGATGCAGTCGTACTTTTCTTTTTTGGCTACTTTAAAAAACCAGTTGTACCGTAGTTCCCGTGCTGCCATCTGGATTGATATTTTCTTTTCATTGGCGTAACGGTGGGTTTGAAACCGGTGGCAATAAAAGGGGACATGGTATTGCTTTGCCAGTTCCTGAACAAATTCTTCATCACCGGACGAATCTTTTCCTCTTAACTGGAAGTTGCAATGAGCGATTCCGAATTTCCTTCCGGATTGTGCAAAAAATTCGCACATCGAAACAGAATCAATTCCTCCGCTTACAGTAAGAAGAGTTTTCTCACCCGGACGAATAAGAGAATTATTTTCAATGAAATGATCGAACTTATCAAGCATAAAGCAAAAATAACAATGAAAAAACAAACCCCGGTTGCTTTCCTTATAAAAAGCAACCGGGGCATTAAAGCGTATTTTCAGGAAACGGAAGGGAATATTATTTAATTTCCCAGGTTTCTCCTGAGTTTAACAGGTCATCCACACATTTGATCTTGGATGTTTCCTTAGCGTATTTAATCTGATCTTCCACAAGGTCATCAAAAGTGGGGAACATAGCAGAACGGATAACTCCGAATACCATAGGAAATTTAGGCGGTGCCAGTTTTGCAAGCATCAGCTGGATTCCAGGATCCTGATCATACTGATCATGGACAAGAATATCATTTTCAGTAACACCGTTCTTTCCGATTTCAACTACTTCAATCTTGGTTCCGTTCAGTCGGAGGCCTTTGTCCTTGTTTTTCCCGAAGATCATAGGGTCTCCGTTCTTAAGGATCAGCATATTTTCATCCTTGGTATCTTTACCGGTAATGTCATTATGGGCTTTATCCGCAAAGATTACACAATTTTGAAGAACTTCAATGATCGCAGTTCCATCATGTTTAGCTGCTTCGAACATTGCTTCCGTCAGCAGGTTCAGGTTGTTGTCAGGCACTCTGGCAAAGAAAGTTCCTTCTGCTCCCATAACCAATTCGCCGATGTTGAAAGGATGTTCAATCGTTCCCATTGGAGAGGTCTTTGTGACTCTTCCCATTGGAGTTGTCGGTGAATATTGCCCTTTAGTCAAACCGTAGATCTGGTTATTAAAGAGGAGGATATTGACATCTACATTCCGGCGGATAATATGAATAAAGTGATTTCCACCGATAGCCAGGGAGTCACCATCGCCGGTTGCAATCCAGACACTGAGTTTTGGGTTTGCGACTTTCACTCCGGTTCCGATAGCGGCAGCCCGTCCGTGAATACCATGGATTCCGTATGTGTTGACATAATAGGGGAATCTTGAAGAGCAACCGATACCGGATACCATACAGAAATTTTCTTTACGGTAACCGATTTTTGGGAATACGCGTTCCACTGCATTCAGAATGGCATGGGAGCCACATCCGGGGCACCATTTCACCATCTGGTCGCTTTCAAAATCCGCTTTACATAATTGAACAGAAGAACGTTCAATGGTTTTATTGATAAAATCCGATTCCATATCTTATTTCTCCTCCAGAAGTTGATTGAATTTTTCGGTTAATTCAGTGATTGTGAAAGGCAGTCCCTGAACCTTGTTTACCTGATGGTAGTTATCTTTCGGGAATTTTGCTTTCAGGTACTGGACAAATTGCCCGCTGTTCAGTTCGCAAACCACGATTTTTTTGAACCCTTTCAGAACTTTTTCGGTATTTTTCGGAAGGGGCATGATGTATTTAAAATGTGCATGGCTGATCTTTTTCCCTTCTGCCTTTAATTGCTGAACGGCAATATGGACTGCACCATATGTGCTTCCCCAGCTCACAACCAGAAGATCGCCTTCTTTATCTCCGTCAATTTCCTGTTCAGGAATAAAATCAGCGACTTTTTCAACTTTTGCTGCCCGTAAATCCACCATCAATTGATGATTTGCAGGATCTGTGGAAACCGAACCGATAATGTTTTCTTTTTCCAATCCCCCAACTCTGTGGCGAAGTCCTTCCGTTCCCGGAATAGCCCATTGACGGACCAATGTTTCAGGATCTCTGCGGTAAGGTTTATAATCCGGATCATTTGGCTTTGCAAGAGGAGGATTGATCGGTGGGAGATCTGCCATTTTCGGGATTTTGAATAATGCCGATCCGAATCCCAGTGTTCCATCGGTAAGAAAGATACAGGGAGTCATATGCTCCATGGAAAGCTTGGCAGCCATAAATGCATAATAGAAGCAATCTTCAGGAGTGGAGGCTGCGATGACAATGACAGGGCACTCACCGTTTCTTCCGTAAAGAGCCTGCATAAGGTCAGATTGTTCCGATTTCGTAGGCAATCCCGTGGATGGTCCGGCGCGCTGAACATCTACGATGATAAGAGGAAGTTCGGTCATGACAGCCAATCCGATGGCTTCGCTTTTCAGTGAAAAACCAGGTCCGGAAGTAGTTGTACATGCCATTGCACCGGTAAAGCTGGCTCCAATAGCTGAACAAACACCTGCAATTTCATCTTCTGCCTGAAATACCTTGGCACCTAAAGATTTCCATTTAGCAAGTTCAACAAGGATATCTGTTGCAGGAGTTATAGGGTATGAACCGAGGAATAACGGCCTTCCTGATTTTTCAGAAGCAGCCAGTAACCCCCATGCGGTTGCTAAATTTCCGTTGATATCACGGTACTTTCCTTTTTCCATTTTGGCAGGAGGTATCGAGATAGTGGATTCAACCGCTTCAATAGTATCTGCAAAAGCATAGCCTGCCTTGAGTACAACGGTATTGATATCTATGAGGCGTGGATTTTTCTTGAATTTGATCTCAAAGTAGCTTATTGCCTGTTTTAAATCGCGGTTGAAAATAAAATAAAGCATACCCAAAGCAAACATATTCTTGCTCCGTTCTGCTGTTTTGTTGTCAACATCCATCTCTTTCAGACTCCCTTTGGTAAGAGAGGTTATGGGAGCAGGGATAACCTGGTAGCTGTTCAGACTGCCATCCGTAATGGGATTAGATTTATAGCCTGCTTTTTCAATTGATTTTTCATCAAAGGCATCAACATCCAGGATCAGCGTAGCCCCCTTCTTAGCCCAATTCAGATTAGCTTTCAGTGAAGCAGGGTTCATGGCTACGATGACATCGCAGAGGTCACCGATTGTAAATATTTTTTTGCTTCCCAGATGGACCTGAAAGCCTGAAACCCCAGGAACCGTATTTTGCGGAGCCCTTATCTCGGCTGGAAAATCCGGGAAAGTTGCCAGGTCATTACCCGCAACTGCGGCCGAATCGGAAAAAATATTTCCGGAGAGCTGCATGCCGTCACCCGAATCGCCGACAAATTTTACGACAACGGAATCTCTTTCGACAACATTTCTCTTTTTCTTCGTCATAATGTTAATGCTTTATGTTAATGGTAATTAAGTTGAGGAATGCAAAGTTACCAAATTCGTACCGAATTAACCAGCCAGGTGATCGTTTATTTAAAAGCAACCGGAGTAAAACAAAAAGTTTTATTCTGTATTTCAGAAAGATGCCATGAAAATATCCGGAAAAAATTGGATATTAAAAAAAATGTATATTTGCATTGTAATAAAAATCATTAACCCAGTCCGCCTTAGGCGGGCATAAAATTTTTTTAGTCATGGCTTACAAAATCAATGAAGATTGCACTGCTTGTGGAACTTGCATCGATGAATGTCCGGTTGAAGCAATATCCGAAGGTGATATTTATAAAATCAATCCGGAACTTTGCACAGAATGCGGCTCTTGTGCCGATGTTTGTCCGGTAGAAGCAATTCACCCGGAATAATAAGTCCAGGAAATAAAAAAAAAAGCCGTCCTTAAAGACGGCTTTTTTTTATTCTTTTGAGACCGGGATCTCCATTTTTTGAGGTAGATAAATTTCTTTCGGATCTGTAAAATTCATCAGCTTTACATCGGTTCCGTCGAATACCGCATACGTGAAATGTGTCAGCCAGTCACCCAGACTGATTTGATGGCATGTGTCTGTAAGCTGGATATCCCATGGAGTATGCCAGTGTCCATAAATGAAGTAATCGATTCCCGGATGACTTTTTAAGATTTCCAGGGAATGAACTGTAAGCCGCGACCGGATCAACTTTCTGTCAAGCTGTTCCCGGTTATTCTTTGATTGGTTTGCATAACGGCTCTTCCTCGACCAATACAGTCCCAACCGGATTCCCCAATCGGGATGGAGCCACCGGAAAAGCCATTGATTAAACCGGCACTGAAATACTCTTTTTATGAATTTATAACCATAATCTCCGGGTCCTAACCCATCCCCATGTCCAATATAAAAGGTTTTTCCGTTAAAAATATGGAACTCCGGTGCACGGTGAAGAGTAATGTTCATTTCCTTCTCAAGATAATCAAACGCCCACATATCGTGATTTCCCCGGAAAAGATGGATCCGGATCCCCTGGTCTGACAACGAGGCAAGCTTGCCTAAGAGCCTGATATAACCCCTCGGAACAACGGTTTTGTATTCAAACCAGAAATCAAAAAGATCACCCATAAGGTAAATCTCTGCAGCATCCTTCTTAACGGATTCAAGCCAGTTAATGAAAAGATCCTCACGAACTTTACTCCTTTCCCTGTTGGGAATTCCGAAATGAAAATCTGAAATGAAATAAATATTCCCCTTCATGAATCAGTTACCGTTTTTTTGAATGGTTTTCCAGGCCATGACCCGCTTGTGATGAAAAATAACCTGTTCATTACCAGGATATTCTTTGCCTAACAAACTGTCGGTCTTCAGGAAAATCCCGGGATTCCGTTCTATTTTCAGCAGGCTTTGTCCGCCAAAGGTATAGTTTAATACGATCAGTGAAGCAAGAGCATTCGGGTTTTTAATTAAAAATTCCATCTGTAATGCCCTTTGTTCCTCAGCAATTTTATCAAACAGCGTATCGCAGTGGAGACTTATTTTGTAAAAATCCGAAGTATTGGCATACGATCTCAAATCGCTGACCAGCGAATCGGACCGGATCTCATTCTTGCGGGCAGCACGGAAAAATGATTCCAGCATCCCGGATTCCGGAGAACCGCTGATGTGATAGTCCCAGATCCCTTTTTGATCGGTAGCATTCAAAATTATTT
Source organism: Bacteroidota bacterium (assembly GCA_030706225.1). Lineage (GTDB taxonomy): Bacteria > Bacteroidota > Bacteroidia > Bacteroidales > FEN-979 > JAUZOW01. The sequence goes on from JAUZOW010000002.1 coordinate 20,530, forward strand.
TTTCCCCCGGCTTGACAGAAAGGATAACATGATTCCCTTTATTGTTGCAGATCATGAAAAAGCCGGGTTCCTGAACTTTTATCGATGTGGAAAATTCGTTTTTGTCATTGACAGCAATTGAATCCACGGGAACCATTCCCACGGGATGGATCGCAAAGATTACGAGTTTGCCCGTTGACGGAAAATTACCGGAAATGAAGACTTTTTGTCCATCTTTTGATGTACAGGAAAAAAGAAAGAAGATAGCAAGATAGCAAGCTAACAGAGGGATAAGCCGGTGTTTTAGTTTATTTTGCATGCAAAATTTTTTAACTATAAATCAATCAGACGATTGTTTTATTCCGCGCACCATATGTCTTTTCCCGGGCGGACCGGGAAGCCTTTCGATTCTGAATCCGGAGTTTCTCAACGCTTGTTTTACGGTTCCTTTGGCGGAATAAGTAACCAGGATACCTTCCGGCTTCATAGATTTACCGATCATACCGAATAACTCCGGAGTCCATAATTCCGGCTGAACTTCCGGGCCAAAAGCATCGAAGTATACCAGATCAAAATAATGTTCTTTTAGTGAAACCTTTTCCAGAGTCTGGCTAATCTTATGAAGGGTAAAACCTTTACAGATTTGGGTTTTTATATTTGATGGAGCATGGAGAATTTCTTCAAATACTTTTTTCTCCCCGGGTTCAGATTCTTTTGTATAGTTCAGAGAAAGGATTTCGTCCGGATCCGGTGGAAATGGTTCCAGTGCAGTATAATCTACGGAAATACCTTTTTTAATTGCCGAGCAGCAGGTGAGCCAGATGTTTAAACCAGTTCCGGAGCCCATTTCAAATAGGCTGATCTTGTCTTTCCCGGTTATGGCCAAATCAAATCCGGCATGGATAAAGACATGCATGGATTCAGTAACGGCCCCGAAACGTGAATGATAGCATTCATTCAACTCCGGCAGGAAGATGGTAGAAGAACCATCACCGGTAGGAATTTTTTGTCTTTCCATTGGAAGGCGAAGATAGGGAAAAAGAGGAAGGAGGAGGAAAGGATGGGGTATGTTTTTGGGAATTGAAGTTGATTTTAAGGTTTTAATCAGATTAATCTCCAATGGCTTCTATTCCAAATAATGCAAAATCATACTTTACGGGGTCTTCCGGATCGAATTCCCGGAGTTTTGTCGTCAGTTCTTCCACGGCTTTCCAGTCGTTGGATTTACGGGTTAATATTCCCAGGTAACGGGCGGTATTGCCGCTATGGACATCCAACGGGCAGAAAAGATCTGCAGTCCGCATTTTCTTCCATAGTCCGAAATCCACGCCACATCCGTCATCCCTTACCATCCAGCGAAGGAACATGTTGACACGCTTGGCTGTAGAGCCGTGGGAAGGATCTGCTAAATGTTTTTCAACATGGGGAGAATGTTCAATACTGAAGAAAAGTTTACGGAATTGAACGATAGCTTCTTTGATACCGGCTCCGGGATTCATGGAAAAAGCAGCTTCCAGTCCACCATGATTTTGATAAATGTTTTTCAGGGAAGAGATAAAGAAAACAGCGTCTTCTCCGTTGAATGTACGATGGACAAAACGGTGAATAGGTTTCAGATCCTGAGGTGAGGCATGGGTAATAAAATCAAAAGGCCGGTCATCCATCATATGGATTAACCGGCCTGAATTTTTAATGATACTTTTCCGTTTACCCCACGAAAGGGTGGAGGTCAGAAAAGCCGAGATTTCGATATCTTCTTTTCGTTCGAACAGATGCGGAACGGAAACAGGATCACATTCAATAAAAGAAGGGTTATTGTACTGGATATATTTTTGGTCGAGGAAAGCTTTTAATTCCTCATTCATTGTCCGATACAATAAAGTGCTTGTTTTATAAAACCTGTTCCGGAGTCAGCAGCGACTTCCCGAGCTCGATAGCTTTTTCGTTTTCGGGGATCAGGTTGTGGTGCCGTTTCGGTAACGATTTTTCCAGTCCTTTATGAATGTTTTCAGGATTCACCAGAGGTTTCATTTTAAGGAAGCCTCCGAGAACGATCATATTGAATATTTTCGACAGGCCTAATTCACCGGCTTTGTCGGTAGCGGATATCGAATAAATATTGATATCTTTCCGGGAAGGCTTACGGGTAATACCATTCGGATCATAGATCAGCAGTCCGCCTTTTTTAACGGATTTTTCGAATTTATCCATGGATTGCTGGTTCAGAATGATTGCGGTATCAAATTCGTTCAGGATTGGGGAACTTATTCTTTCATCGCTGATAATGACCGTCACATTAGCTGTACCTCCACGCATTTCAGGTCCGTAAGAAGGCATCCAGCTAACTTCCTTATTCTGCATAACTCCTGAATAAGCCAGGATTTTTCCCATTGAGAGAACTCCTTGTCCGCCAAACCCTGCTATAATTATCTCTTCAGTCATCTTTTTACAAATTAAAAATTAGGAATTTTTCATTTTTCGCTACTTCGCTATTTTGCTGTTTCGCTACTTTTTTTCAACAAGTTTCCCATCCACTTTAAGATCACCCAGTGGGTAGAAGGGGAACATGTTTTCTTCCATCCATTTATTAGCCTGGTTGGGAGTCATCTTCCATCCGGAATTGCAGTTGGATACGATTTCCACGAAGGAAACGCCTTTATTCAGCTTCTGGTTTTCCATAGCCATGCGGATAGCTTTTTTAGCTCTTCTGGCGTTGACAGGAGTATGAACGGATTGGCGTGTCACGAAGTAAGTTCCGGGTAATTGAGAGATAAGTTCAGTGATTTTCAGTGGGTTACCCATGATTTTTACATCACGTCCGTAAGGACATGTAGCCGTACGCATACCTTCCAGCGTAGTAGGAGCCATCTGACCACCGGTCATGCCATAAATTGCGTTGTTGATGAAGATGATTGTAATATTTTCACCACGGTTGCAGGCATGAATAGTTTCTGCAGTACCGATTGCAGCGAGGTCACCATCGCCCTGGTATGTAAATACAAAATGATCAGGCCAAAGGCGTTTGATGGCAGTAGCCAGTGCGGGAGCACGTCCATGAGCAGCACCCAGCATATCGATATTCATGAAATCATAAGCAAGGACAGAACAACCAACCGGTGAAATACCGATGGTTTTATCCTGGATACCCATTTCTTCGATGGTTTCCATCAAAATACGGTTGGCGACGCCATGACCGCATCCCGGGCAATAGCTGAGCGGGCGGTCTACAAGCAGATCAGTACGTTTATAAACGATATTTTCTGGCTTGCGTATATCAAGTTTTGCAAAAGCTTCTTCCATATCAGCCTCCGATAATTTTTTGTTCAAGAGCTCTGACGACTTCATCCGGAGTTGGAATGATTCCGCCAAAACGTCCATAATGTTCAATTTTAATCTGGTTACCAGCCGAGAGTCTGACGTCTTCTATCATTTGTCCGGCATTCATTTCAACAACCAGCATCCCTTTGACTTTCTTTGCCAAAGCAGCGATCTGTTTTGTCGGGAAAGGATAAAGAGTTATCGGGCGGAACAAGCCAATCTTGATTCCTTTTTCCCGTGCGAGTTCGATTGATTTCTGGCAAATACGTGCAGAAAGGCCGAAAGCTACGAAAAGATATTCAGCATCATCGCACTGGATTTCTTCAAACCGCACTTCATTTTCTTCCATTTGTTTATACTTTGCCTGCAGTTTCAGGTTAACTTTTTCCTGTCCTGCCGGATCAAGGTCGAGGGAAGTAATGATGATATGATCGCGTTCTTTCTTTTTACCGGTAGCTGCCCAGGGGCATTGGCTGATCAATTCTTCATTGGTACGTCTTGGGATGGGATCGAAAAGATTTACTTTTTCCATCATTTGACCGATGGCTCCATCGGAAAGAATCATTGCCGGGTTTCTGTATTTAAATGCAAGGTCGAATCCAAGCTTTACAAAGTCACACATTTCCTGAACAGAAGCAGGTGCAAGAACGATCAATTTATAATCGCCATGACCGCCACCTTTAACAGCCTGGAAATAGTCAGCCTGTGAAGGCTGGATGGTTCCCAGTCCGGGGCCGCCTCTGACAACGTTCACAAGTAAAGCGGGCAGTTCAGCACCGGCCATATATGTAATACCTTCCTGCATAAGGCTGATGCCAGGACTGGATGAAGAGGTCATGACCATTTTTCCTGTACCTCCGCCACCATAAAGCATATTGATGGAAGCTACTTCGCTTTCAGCCTGTAATACGACCATTCCTGTCGTTTCATAAGGCTTTGCCATCATCAAATATTCCAGGATTTCAGACTGGGGTGTAATGGGATATCCGAAATACCCGTCACAACCGGCACGGATCGCTGCTTCTGCAACGGCCTCATTGCCTTTCATTAATCGTAATTCACCCATGGGTAGTATTTTTAATTTTTAATTCTTACTCAGTTTTTGCACGATAAACTGTGATCACGCCATCGGGGCAAACCACAGCACAATTGGTACAACCGGTACAATCATTGTTAACCTTAACGGCATAATGATACCCCTTGCTGTTTACCTCTTTTGCCATGGCGATGACATGGAACGGACATGCAGTCATACATACTTCACATCCTTTGCACCTTTCGATATTGATTACGATATCACCCTTGACTTTTGCCATAATTACACAAAATTTAGAAATTATATTTCATTAGAGTTACGAAGTTCTGAAAAATTCCTGAGACTGAGGTCATCAAATAACCTTTTTTTTGAACGGACTTGCACTATTTAGAACGTGTTTATTCAATTGAAATCAGGCAAATCCTTTGTGAATCAGGACTTTTTGATCGAGTGTGATTTTACCCGACCGGATGCTGTTCTTGGAATTTCTTCAGGCGCTCTTCCAGCGCAGGGAACTGATCTCTTTGAACCAGTGAGACACAGGCTCGGAGCCCTTCTTTCCGTTCACTGCCGGTAATCGAAAGTGAAATGGCGCTGACACCGTAATAAAGCAGCTCTTTTAACAACTCTTCACCTGTAAAACCCGGATAACCGAAAGTGAAATAAAAGCCATCACCTACGGGTACATTTTCATCTTTATCGTAAACAATATTGAATCCGTTATCAGTAAACAGCTTTTTCATGATATAGGCTTTCTCACCATATTCCCTGAGGTCTTTTATAAAATTATAAGTACCGTCGTTGGCAGCTTTCAGCATAGCCGCAAAAGCATACTGAACGGAATGGCTTGTTCCGGAACTAAGAGCATAGATTGTTCCATAGATCATAGCCCGGCCGAAGATATCGGTCGAAAAATAATTTAAAAGATCCGGAGCTTTCTGATTAAAGAGCTTTGGAGAAATAACCATCGCGGAAATACGTTGACCGGCATAGCTGAAAGCTTTTGAGCCGGAGATCAGGAGAATGAAGTTGTCCGTATACTTGGCGATTGTAGGTTGAAAGGGAGGTTGTCCGGGTCTGGAATAATCCTTACGGAAATCCATTCCGAAATAGGCCAGATCTTCCAGAATTACAATGTCGTATTTGTCTGCAAGCTCAGCAATGATCTGCAATTCTTTTTGATTGAGACAGATCCAGGAAGGATTGTTCGGGTTCGAATACAGGATGGAATGAATATTTCCCTTGGAAAGATAAGATTCCAGCTTGTCTTTGAGCTTATCTCCACGGAAATTGTACACATCAAAGGATTCCAGCTTTTGGCCGAGAACATGATGTTGCTGGCGATAAACCGGAAAACCGGGATCAATGAAAAGGGTAGTATCTTTTCCTGCTTTCATTCTTCCCAGTGTGAGAAATGCGGCAAATCCGCCTTGCATGGAACCGACAGTCGGTACGCAATCTTCTTCATCCACGTTAATGTCAAGAAAAAGCTTTACAAACCTTGCAACTTCATGTTTTAAAGACGGGATTCCCTCGATGTCAGGGTAAATGGATGCAACACCATGCTTCAATGCTTCTATTTCTGCTTCAACGCCAATTTGAGAAGGAGGTAGGCCCGGGACACCCATCTCCATCCGTACGAATTTTTCGCCGGTTTCATCTTCAATGTTGTTGATCAATCTTTTGATCTCCCGGATCGATGCCGTTCCGATGTTCTGGATCTTGCTTTCCCTGATCTTACGGCTAACGACTTCATAATTAATAGGAGTGTCTTTCATATCTTCAATTAAGAGAGAGATTGTTGAGTATAAATTTGATAACAAAATTCAAAAAAAAATTGGAACTTTCCAACGGTCTTCGTTCAAAAAGTCCTTAAAAACAGGGGAATTGAAAGAAAGGAGTATGAAAATAAATTTTGTTCTGGTTAGTTCATCGTGGGATCGGAGGGAAAATTTGCCCAGATTGCATAGTCTTTTCCCATATTCTTCAGATAATTACTCCAGAGATGTTCGGGTTGACTGGCAATGACATCCCGGGCTGTGGTATGTGATAAAACCCATGATCTTTCACTGATCTCGCGATCAAGCTGAGATGGATTCCAACCCGCATAGCCAATAAAGAAACGGATTTCGTTCATGGATAATTTATGAGATTTCATCAATTTCCGGATGATCTGGATATCACCACCCCAATAAAGCCCTTCCATGATCCGGAGGCTGTTTGCTACATTTTTCCGGGTATGAATAAAGAAAAGGCTGTCGGTTTTAACCGGCCCTCCAAGAAAGACCGGTGCATCGAAATCCGGAAGATCTTTCAGAACCTCGTTAAGCCTGACCTCAATAGGTTTGTTGATGATCACCCCGAAAGAGCCTTCCTCGTTGTGCTCAGCAAGCAAAACAACCGACTGCCGGAAATAAAAATCCCGGAGAGAAGGTTCGGAAATCAGGATGATTCCCTGTTTCGGCGCGATGATCGGCTTAACCATTTTTCTCTATGAATTCGTATTTTTGTAACGTATTACACAAAAATAATACCATTTGAATCAGAAATCTAATAACCAGGAAAAATTTCTAAGATTCCGGAAAGAGTTCCCTGAATTTACTTATAGTGGCTTTGAATACAGGATTTCCAGCAATGGATTGCATGTAAAATATTCCTTCGACCTTTCAGGAAAATACTTTTTCCATCCGACGCTGACGATCCCTTATAAGCAAGGAATCCCATTCCGGGAAATTCCGGTAAAAAATCTGGAAAATCTTCTTTTCCAGATAGGTATGATCGAACTGGTCAGCTATTGGAAAGTAGCATGCCCTCCGTGTGTCAAGATTGCAGGCTACCATCTTGACAAGCCTTGTGCGGATTGGTGGAAGAAGCTCTATTTCAATGGACTGGGAGAATTCTTTTACCTGAACTCGATTCAAGCTTCTCCGGAAAACTTTATGGATCTTTGTTTTAATGGCATCGAATCTCCGGAACCTTTCCGGATTACTCCCGGAGAAGGTGGGCTGATCCCGGTCGGGGGAGGAAAGGATTCAGCCGTGACACTGGAATTACTACATGGTGAACCCGGGAATATACCGGTGATCCTAAATCCAAGAGGTGCAAGCCTGGATACTCTCCGTGTACGTGGCATCGGGGAAAACGATTTTATCGGGATACAAAGGACTATTGATCCGGAACTGATCCGGTTGAACGGAGAAGGGTTCCTGAACGGGCATACTCCTTTTTCTGCATTACTGGCTTTTATTACTTCGCTGGCAGCAGTTTTGTCAGGTAAAAAGTACATCATTCTTTCGAATGAATCGAGTGCGAATGAACCAACCGTCCTTGAAAAAGAGATCAATCACCAATATTCGAAAACCTATAAATTTGAAAAGGATTTCCGGGATTACTTCCGGGAATATGTAACTCCTGACATTGAATATTTCAGTTTCCTGCGTCCGGTTAATGAATTGCAAATTGCGCATATTTTTTCAGGTTTTCCTCAGTATTTTCCGGTATTTAAAAGCTGCAACGTAGGGAGCAAAACCGATACATGGTGTGGGCATTGCGCCAAATGCCTGTTTACCTGGATTATTTTGTCACCCTTTGTTTCCCGTGAGAAACTTATTACCATCTTCGGACGTGATCTTTTTTCAGACCTTACTCTGATTCCTCTGCTCGAAGGCTTAACCGGCTCATCGGAAACCAAGCCGTTTGATTGCATCGGTACAGTAAATGAAGTGAATACTGCATTGAAAGTGACCCTTCGCCAGTATGGTGATGCTGATCTGCCCGGACTGCTCAGATTTTATCGCTCCTCTTCTGCTTTTACTGCAAGCGGGGAGGAAATGGAAAAACAATTGATTCATCATTATAATCCGGAACATTTCGTTCCGGATCATTTTCTTAAAATTTTAAAAGGATATATACATGATTGACTGCATCCGCAGGAAACTGGAAAATCGTAAAGTGCTATTGCTCGGATTCGGACGGGAAGGGAAATCTTCCTATAAGCTGATCCGGAAAGTATTGCCTGCATTGCCTGTCGCTATTGCTGATTCCAATACAAATATCTGTAAAGATCCTTTAGTGGCTGGCGATCCATTGGTTTCCTTCAGGGTGGGTGAGATTTACCTGAACGGGTTGAATGAATTTGATGTTATATTCAAATCACCGGGAATTACTCTGAAAGACCTTCCGGAAGGGACGGATCTTTCCCGGGTCACTTCCCAGACCGATCTGTTCATGGAGATCTTTTCAAGCCAGGTTGTGGGAATCACAGGAACCAAGGGGAAAAGCACGACATCGACCTTGGTTCATCATCTTCTCAGGCAGGCAGGGAAACCTTCGGTTTTGCTTGGAAATATAGGCCGGCCTGCATTTGAAGCGCTTGAAGATATTACTCCGGAAACAACTATTGTTTACGAACTTTCCTCCCACCAGCTTGAACATGTTTCATATGCTCCGCATATCGCTGTTTTTCTGAATCTTTTCCCAGAACATCTGGATGCGTATCATTCTTTCCGGGATTATATGCTTGCGAAAATGAATATCACCCGGTGCCAGTCGGAACAAGATTTTCTGATTTACAACCGGGATGATGAAAGAGTCCGGAGTCTCATCAATGAATTTTCCTTGTTGCGCCGGTATTTTCCTTTCTCTTTTTCGGAGGAACAAAAAAACGGAGCCTATATCAAGGATGGCTGGATCTGGTTTTCGAAGGATGGGCTGGCTCAGCCGGTGATCAATCTCCAACAAAAGATCCACCTGAAAGGTGATCATAATCTGAAAAATATTATGGCTGCCATTTCGGCATGCAAGATTCTGGATGTTTCCAACGATGACATCAGTGATGGAGTGGCATCCTTTCGCGGACTGGAACACCGGATAGAATTTGCCGGGATTCACCGGGGAATTTATTTTTATAATGATTCCATTGCAACGGTTCCTGAAGCTTGCATGGAAGCGGTCAAAGCATTGGGAAATGTCGATACGCTCATTCTGGGCGGATTTGACCGTGGAATCGATTATTCAGGACTGGCTTCCTTTTTAGCCCGGTCAGATGTCAGGAATTTTATACTCACCGGCGAAGCTGGAAAACGGATCGGGAAGGAACTGCTGAAGTGCAAAAGGGAAGAGCAGGTACTTTATCCTGTCGCTAAATTTGATGATTTTCTTCCCATCGCCATTACCCAGACTCATCCGGGCTTTACTTGTTTGTTATCACCGGCAGCGTCCAGCTATGATGAATTTATGAATTTTGAAGTACGTGGAAAACGGTTCAAGGAATTGGTCGGTATGACCGGTAATGAAAATGAATAAGTACAGCCCGGTTACGGGCACTGGTAAAAGGACTAAAATGTGCTATAAGAAGTCAGCTAAAAAAATTCCGGGAATTCTCTTTCTTTTATTATCGTTGATTCCTGAATTCTCGGTTTCTCAGACCCTGAATTATGAGGAAGCCGTCAAGCGTTACATTGAACGCTATTCCGATGCAGCTATCCATGAAATGATGATTTACCGGATTCCGGCCAGCATAACCCTTGCACAGGGTATCTTTGAATCCAATGCAGGGCGCAGCAGGTTGGCCACCGAAGCCAATAATCATTTCGGGATAAAATGCCATAAAGACTGGACCGGCCCGGCTTTATATCAGGATGATGATGTAAAAAACGAGTGTTTCCGGAAATATGACAAACCGGAAGAATCGTTCAGAGATCACTCTTGTTTTCTGACAACCCGGGATCGTTACCGGAACTTGTTTTCACTGGCTATTACAGATTACAAAAGTTGGGCGAAAGGATTGAAGGAAGACGGTTATGCTACAAATCCACAATACGCGGAAAAGCTGATTAATACGATTGAAAGGTTTCAGCTTTATCGTTTTGACCAGGGAGAGGTGCCTCTGGCGGAAGCGGATACGACAACTATTTCATATGATAGTATAAAAATCAATCCGCTGACCCATAAACCCTATGAGGTATTTGCATATGGTCCCGGAGAAAGAAGAGTATATGTCAACAATGATCTTCAGTTTCTGATTCTCAGAAGTTCGGATAATATTGACAGTATATCCAAAGCTTTTCATGTATCAAAAAGAAGGATCCTGAGATGGAATGATTTGAAAAAAGGTTCATTATTGGCTAAAGGCCAGATGGTTTATCTGGAGCATAAAAAAAGGAGAGGAGCCACAGATGTTCACGTTGTAAGACGCGGAGAAACACTATATACCATTTCTCAGGAAAACGGGATTAATTTGAAAATGCTCTATAAACGGAATCACCTGAAAGAGGGTCAGAAGATTAGAGCGGGACAGAGGTTATTGCTTCGATAAACGATAGCATTTCAGGATTTTACCTGAACCTGTAATCAGATACTGATAATCACTTTTTTTCCATGATCCAAGATCAAATGCACAGTTTCCGTGAATTCCATTTGGAAGTTCAATCTTCCCTTTATCATTGAACAGGAATACTTCGTTAGAAAAAGCAGAAACAGCGCCGACATATTTTTTCCCGTCCGGAAGATCGATCAGATAAGGTTCAACTGTAAGTTCCCGCTGAAAAACATAACTATAAATAAGCTGATAGAAACGGTTGTAGAAATAGATTTTGTTCCGGTCGTAAAAAATATATTCATAAGAACCGTCGCCGGACAGATCTTCATAGAAAAACCGGTGAGTACCTGTAAAAATATTAAACGTAGCTTCAGAAGTTCTTCCACTTTCCCCAATATAGATGATTTTTCCTGTAGGATCACTGGTCAGAAATGCCCCTTTCTTGTTGGTGCGGTTAAGATAGAATCCGGCCCGGCTTGAAATCACCAAATTATTATTTGTTTTAACGGATGTTTTTCCCTGGCGGTCGGTGATCATCAGATGACCTTCTTTGGATTTGATAAAGAAGAAATCCTTCCGGCCGTATCTTACATAATCAACCGGTTGAACAATATCTTCTCTCATTGCAAGATATGACCATGAATTAATTCTTCGGGATGACAGAGAGAAGGAATAAACTCTCTTGTCGTTCAGCGGTACAAGAACCTGATATTCATGGCTGCGCGGAATCTGAATAACCGAGAGGGGAGCCATTGCTTTTTGCTCTGTTTTTACCGGATATCCCGGGGCGAATTTGCCATCCGGGTTGACAAGGCAGATCCAGTCGGGGGTATTGAACAGGAAGGAAATCGAGTCCGAACGGCCAAAATAAACCGGATGTATTTCTCCCATAGGAGCACCGGGTATCTGAAGCCGCCACCGGATATTTCCTGATGTATCAATCATATACAGCCGGCTGAATTTATCAAGTGCAAGGATTCCGACATCACCTTTCGGAGTGAGTTCCGTAAATACCGGGCTTCGCGTCAGGGTTGTATCCAGGATAACCTGCCATTTCAGAGGGCCTCTTTCACCTGGGAACGGGTTATAGTGAAGAATCATGCTTGTATAAATGAGATCGCCCCGGTTAGTGAATTGAATGGCAACCCGTTCAAATTTTTTCAATGAATCGATGACCGGTGAAAGCTGAAGATTGATATCATCGCGGAAAAGTCCGGTAAGCCTTTGTAATGAAAGACGCAAATCGAAATAATAGATCAGGTTTGCGGATTCGGGAAGGTTTTCGTTGAAATCGGAAAATTCCTTGTTATTTCCCAGAATGTTTCCGGAACCGACCTGCTGTATATATTTTTTAAGGGAATTAATATCGTTTCCGAAGACAATATAATTTTTCCAGAAGAAGTAGCATACGTTTTCCATGTGGCTGAATGTCTTCCCGAATAATCCCGGAAGAATTCCCGTCAGATGGATTGAATGGATGGTGTGTCCGTTGAAATAGACAGAGTCGTGCCGGGAAGAGGTCAATTCACCAAGATGGATCAACGATGTATCGGCGGAAATGGAATCGGTTATTCCGAAAAGAGCGTAATAATCCAGGGTAGAGGAAACTTCATCTTTTGTAGTTGAAAAGGAATAGATTTCTCCTTTCATCCAGGGAATGAAATAATCCTTAACACGGATCTCGTATTGCTCTTCAAGAGAAGCAAGGGGATAAGAGTAGACATCCGGAAAAGGATGGTTTCCGGCAAAGAATGCCATAAGATTGGACTGATAAGCTCCCGGGTTGCTCACTCCGAGAAAGGAAATGGATGCTGTATTGTCGGGCAGCAGAAGTAAAGCGGGGGTCCGCTGGGGGACCTGTTTACGGAACAGGGGAAGGTACTGGTTTGCAGTGTCTGAAAAGGTTGTAAATCCGGTCACCAGGATTTCATCGCTTTTCAGCATGATATCCCATCCGCTCCAGTCAGCAAAATGGCTCAGGGATTCAATTTCGCTTCTTTCATCTTCCTGGAAAACCTTCATCAGAAAAGGAGAAATCAGCCGGTAATTGACATAAAGGTTGGCATCCACCTTTTTACCGGTAACAGCTTCCACTCTTTGAAATCCTGTTGTTGCCAGTGAGGAAATGTTTAATGAAAGGCGGTCAAGGGCTTTATTTACCAGTTCCGGATGTGAACTGCAGATAAATACATTTTTTCTGACCGCAAAGAAAAAGGGTTCTTTCCGGGTTTTCAAAATGACCCTGATCAGGTTGGAAGAGCCATACTGCGTTTTCAGAAGAGTAACTTTATTGCCATATGTTTTCTGGATAAAAGAGATGATTTCAGATTCAGCATCATATCCTTTAACATTGGTAAGAAACATGGATCCAAGGGTTGTTCGTCCGTTGGTCAGCACTGCGAAATAAAAGGGTTTTTCATCCATGAGCCTGCGGATTTTCTGATCTTTTCCAATCAGAGAATCCAGAGTTTGTATCTGATCGCGGAATTCGCCGATGGCAGGGATCATCTGAAGCTGTTTCCAGATGATATTTTCCTTCCGAATCGTTTTCCAGAGGGATTCCGGGTCATTGATTTTAATGATCAGAGCCGCATTTTCCGGAATGGCTTTAACCGGCGATTCAGTTTCCGACCGGAATTTCGGGTACAGAAGCCATCCCACATATATTATTCCGGCAACAGCGACCAGAATTGACAGGGATAAAAGAAACCACCGGAGATATTTCATACCATATTATTTAAATTCCATGCTAAGCTGCCCGAAAAGATTGTAGCTTTTCCGGTGATACGGAGTCACTCCAAAGCTTGCCAATCCTTCCCGGTGTGCACGGCTGGGATAGCCTTTATTGCTTTTCCAGTTATAAACAGGGAATTCTTCATGCAACCGAATCATATAATCATCACGGTACGTCTTTGCCAGGATGGAAGCAGCTGCAATACAAAGATACTTCCCATCACCTTTTATTATACATTGATGAGGAATTCCGGGAAAAGGATCGAAATGATTTCCGTCGATCAGCAGTATTTCGGGACTGATCGCTAGTTTTTTTATAGCCTTGTGCATTGCACGGAAAGAGGCATGGAGGATATTGATTTTATCGATTTCTTCAGGGCCGACACTTTCAACTGCCCAGGCCATGGCTTCCTTTTCAATCACTTCACGAAGAGCATACCGTTTTTTTGCGCTTAGTTTCTTTGAATCATCCAACTTGTCATTCCTGAATTCTTTTGGAAAAATGACAGCTGCAGCAAATACAGGCCCGGCTAAAGAACCCCTTCCTGCCTCATCACAACCGGCTTCTACAAGATTTTCGGTAAAACGAGCACTTAACATTCTTTTTCAGATTCAAGAAAGCAACAAGAAATAATTATTTGCAAGAGCAAACATAATAAAAACAATCCAAAGGATTTGCTGCCAGCGAATCTTCCGGATCCTTAACATATAAGAGGAGAGTATCCCTGCCAGGGGAACTGCTACGAAAATGACGGTATATTTAAACGGATGTCCGGGGAAAAAGAATAAAAATGCGGTAAAAAAAGTAAACCAATACAGGATGGCATTTTTCCGGCGTCCTTCAATGGTCTTTTCCTGTACATTCCCGAATGAATTTATCATAACCAGCAGTAAAACAAAAGCCAATACAAAAAATGGGATGAAGAAAAGAAGATCATTGGTCAAAAACGGAATATGAATTTCCCTGAAATTGTCGAAATATAGGCTTGCTTTCATTTCCAGCTTATCAAACCAGAAATAATATACCGAAATGAAAAGAAATGGGGTGATGATCCCAATCAGCGTACTGAAAAAACTTCTCCATCCGGAGGAACGGGAAATAATCGTGGCAATCCAAATGAAAACAAGATAAATAATAGAGGGAGGATGGATTAATGTTGCAATACCGGTAAAAAAACCGGCAGTATAGGTCAGGTCAAGCCATTCAGTTCTTGAATATGAAGAATAGATTGCCATAAATGCAATCATCAGAAAGAGCAATGATAATGAAACTGGATTCAACGTAAGTGCCTGTGGAAACCAACTGCTGAAAATCACAAACGAAAATGCCGCAAGGGAGGAGTTCTTGGGAACAACTTCATTCCGGGCAAAAATATAATTGCAATAAAAAGCGGAGATAAGCATGATCAGAAATCCGGACAGAACCTGGATATGAGGGGAGTTTTTCAGCAAGCTGTACAGAACTGCATACAAAGGGGCTTCCATTTCCGGTGCAGGCATAATAATAGGATGGAGGAAGGATGGCATCCAGAGAATCAGCCCGGTAATCGCTATGATTATATACTGGGTTGCAAAGCTTGAACGAAAAAACCGGAACATTTTTAAATCCCTTAATCTATAATGCTTAGTGCTGTTCTCCCTTTTTCAGGTCAAATCCGATATCGTTTCTGAAATATTTTCCCTGGAACCGGATTTTGTCCGCATTTTCGTAGGATTTTTTCAAGGCAATATCCATGGTCCTTCCCAGAGAAGTTATTGCCAGAACCCGTCCCCCATTGGTTACTGTTTCCTGATTTTCAGGATTTACGGAAGTTCCGGAATGGAAAAGAATACTTCCCCGGGTAGTGTCTTCTCCTGTGATTGCCTTTCCTTTCTCATACTTACCGGGATATCCTTCCGATACCAGCATGACGGTGGCAGCATAACGCTTATCGAACCGGATCGCAATATTTTTCAGACTGCGATTTGCTACGGCATAAAAAAGTTCGATAAGATCGTTCTTTAGCCGGGGAATAATAGATTCGGTTTCCGGATCTCCAAGCCTGCAATTGTATTCAATGACATAAGGATCTCCGTCGACATTTATCAGTCCGAAAAATATAAATCCCTGATAATCAATATTTTCTTTTATTAATCCGGCTAAAGTAGGTTTGATAATACGGGTTTCGACTTTTCGCATAAATTCTCTACCAGCAAAGGGGACAGGTGAAACGGATCCCATTCCGCCGGTATTGGGACCGGTATCGCCGGTACCTATTTTTTTATAATCTTTAGCAGAGGGAAGTATTTTATAGGAACGGCCATCGGTAATCACAAAAACAGAGATCTCAATTCCTCGAAGGAATTCTTCAATGACTACCCGGCGGGAGGATTCTCCAAATTTTGCATCGCGGATCATAGCGATAAGCTCATTCCGGGCTTCTTCGCGGCTTTGACAAATGACCACTCCTTTTCCGGCAGCAAGACCGTCGGCTTTGACCACGATAGGTGGAGTGGACTTTTCTATAAAACGGAACCCTTCTTCCAGATTTTTACTATCGAACGTATGGAAAGCTGCAGTCGGAATATTATGCCGGGTCATGAATTGCTTTGCAAATTCTTTGGAACCTTCGAGCATGGCTGCTTGTTTAACAGGTCCGATTACAGGGATACCTTTCAGCAGGGGATCGGCAAGAAATTGATCGTGAATGCCATTGACCAAAGGATCTTCAGGACCAACGACAACCATCCGGACCGAATGGGTAAGAACAAACTCACGAATAGCAGGAAAATCATTCGGAGAAAGCGGCACATTGGTTCCGATTTTGCCGGTTCCTGCATTTCCTGGTGCTATAAAAAGATGGGAGAGGTGAGGACTTTGAACCATTTTCCATGCAATGGCATGTTCCCTTCCACCGGATCCCAAAAGTAAAATATTCATCGTGATCAGGTTGATTGTATTGCTTTTTCAATGGATTCCCATAACAGGTCAGCTGTTCTTTGCCAGGTAAACACCTCTTTACGCTGATTCCCTTTTTCAATAAGTCCGGCTCTGAAAGCGGGATCCTGGTATACTTTCATCAGTCCCTGGAAAATGGATCCGGTATCAAACGGGTCAACCAGTAATGCAGCATCTCCTGCAACTTCAGGCATAGAGGTAACATTGGAAGTGATGACAGCAGTTCCGCACCGGTACGCTTCCACGATAGGAATACCGAATCCTTCAAAATATGATACATAAACCAGCGCTAAAGAAGATCCCAGAACTTTTTGCAATTCCTCTGGGTCCAGTCTGCCACTGAAAATAACGGCATCTCCATGCCTCATACTTTGGTAAGCCTGGTCAATCTCTTCTGTCCACCATTTTCTGGATCCGACAATCAGCAACTTGACATCCGAACTGGTGTTTTCCTTGAACCGCTCAAAAGCAAGGAAAAGGTTGGTAAGATTTTTCCTGGGATGAAGCGAACCGATAAAAACAAAATAGGGACATCCCCCGGTATAGGTTTTTCTGACGCTTTCTTTCTCATTTTCCGGAACGGGATGAAAAGAATCATTGGCTCCGTTGTAAACGATATCTATCTTTTCGGAAGGGATACCGTATTGTTCACGGATATCTCTTTTGGAATATTCAGATACTGTGGCGATCCGGATTGCTTTTTTGGCAAATTTCGGGAAATAATGCCGGTAATAACGGCTTGTCAGGAACGGGAGATCTCCCCGGTAATGTTCGAAATTCAGGTCGTGGATGACGGCCATGGATTTAACATGAGTACGGAGTGATAAATAGCCATCGGGCGACAGAAACAGATCCGGGTTCAGACGTTTCAGAACCGGTGGTAGAAAATAATCAAACCATAGGCAGAAAAGGACCGGATGGCGGGCCTGGGGAAACTGAACAATGGGAGTTACATTCTCCGAAAAAATAAATTCCGGGTCATACGGCCGGTCAAATATAAAGTAAAACTGATGTTCCGGGTGCTGGGTAGTGATCCGTCTCAGCGATTCATATGTAAACCAACCGATCCCATCGAGTTTGTCCCGTATCAGCAAACGTGTATTGACCGCAATATTCATTCCAGGACAGGAAAATATGGGAAACTATTGTTAATCAAAAAATTTAATTCTTATTTTTGCAACAAATATCTGAATTATTTTTGAGTTTTGAATGAAAAGTTTCCTTCCCCGGAAGCTTTTAACATTTCTTCATGCAGCGTAAATTCCTAACAAATCTTGGGTTATTACTTTCTCTTAACCTTTTGATCAAGCCATTCTGGATTTTTGGCATTGACAGGACGGTTCAAAATATCGTCGGGGTTGCTGATTACGGTTTTTATTTTGTCATCTTCAATTTCTCCTTTCTCTTCAATATCTTTCTTGATTTAGGGATAACCAACTTCAACAACCGGAATATTGCCCAGAATAATCATTTACTGAACAAGCATTTTTCGGGAATTATAGTGCTGAAAGTATTGTTGGCGGCTTTATATCTCCTTGTCACTTTCCTTGTGGCGTTAATCGAAGGATATCATGCCGAACAGTTCAGGTTGCTTGCATTTCTTGCTTTTAACCAGGTTCTCATTTCCCTGATTCTTTATCTCCGCTCAAATGTTTCAGGACTTCTCTTTTTTAAAACCGACAGTATGCTTTCGGTACTTGACCGGTTTTTAATGATCATTTTCTGCGGAGCCTTGCTTTGGGGAGGTATTACTTCAAAACCTTTCCGAATCGAGTGGTTTGTTTATTCCCAGACATTAGCTTATCTGATCACAGCACTGGTAGCATTTCTGATTGTCATGAAAAAAGCCCATCTGAGAAAACTGAACTGGAACTGGCCTTTTTTTCTGATGATCATAAAGCAAAGCTTTCCATTTTCTCTGTTGGTTCTTTTAATGACGTTGTACAATCGTTTGGATCCGATCATGCTGGATTTACTGCTGGGTAAGACTAACGGGAGCATTCAGGCTGGAATTTATGCTTCCGGTTTCCGAATCCTGGATGCAGTGAATAACATTGCTTATCTGTTCTCTGTTTTACTCCTTCCGATTTTTGCGAAAATGATCAAAGACAAGAAACCTGTTGAAAAGATGATGAAATTATCGTTTACTCTGATCATTACTCCGGCAATCATAACAGCAGCAGGATCTTTCTTCTACAGCCACGAACTGATGGGACTTTTATATAATGCGCATATAAACGAAAGTGCTAATGTTTTTCAACTTCTGATGGGTGGATTCGTAGCCGTATCAACTACTTATATTTTCGGAACTCTCCTTACCGCCAACGGAAATTTAAAGTACCTCAACATAATTGCTTTGAGCGGATTAGCTGTCAACTTTTCAGTAAATATGATCCTTATCCCACGGATGCAAGCTATGGGATCTGCCTATGCCAGCCTGATCACCCAATTTTTTACTGCCGTCCTCCAGGTATTCCTTGCTCAAAAGATATTCCGGTTCCGGATCAATTACAGGTATCTTTCAGTTCTTTTATCCTTTATTCTCGGAGTTGTTTTGTTCAATTATCTTTCTCAGGTTCTGAATCCGGCAGGTTGGTTTATTCAGAGAAGCTGGGGATGGATCCTGAATTTCCTGATCATGGTCGTACTATCTGTTATACTGGCTGCTGCGCTTGGACTGTTCAATCTGAAATCGATGATTCAGATTTTACGTGAAGACCGATAAAAGGGGAGTATATTCCCCGGTTCTTGTTAGTGTCCTAAATTTCTATAATTTTGACAAAAAATTTTCCCGATTTATGATCAACGAAACAAAAAGGAGTGAGAATTTTGATTCCACGAACCTGGTGATCTTTCTTTATAAGTGGAGAAAACCATTGCTTATCGTTCTTTTGGCAGCAATGGCAGGGTCTTGGTTTTTTTCTCTTCCCTGGTTTATAACTCCTCAATATAAATCGACCGTTGTTCTTTTTCCGGCAAGTACAAGCTCGGTATCTAAAGCGCTTTTAAGCGAGCAGCCTGGTAAAGGGCAGGATCTGGTCACTTTCGGAGAGGATGAGCAGGCAGAACAGCTTTTGCAAATACTGAACTCAAATAAAATCCGCGACCGGATTATCAGGGAATTCAAACTGATGCAGCATTACGGAATCGATTCTAATTCAAAATACAGAAATTCCATACTTGCCAGAAAGTATGAAAAAAATATCAGCTTTCGAAGAACAGAATTCATGGCCGTGAAAATTTCGGTAATGGATAAAGATCCTCAAATGGCTGCCGACGTTGCCAATCGCATTGCACAACTTCTTGATACAGTAAAGAATGATATGCAGAAAGAACGGGCAATCCGTGGTTTTAAAATTGTAGAAGCCGAATACATCAGCCTTGACCGTGAAGTTAAACAGATCACAGACTCTTTAGTTACATTGGGAAAATTGGGTGTCAATGATGTGGAATACCAATCTCAGGTTCTGAACGAACAGATGTCCATTGCGGTGATGCATAATAACCGGAATGCTATGAAAATTCTTCAGAAAAAGCTGGATGTACTTGGCGAGTATGGCGGTATTTATATGGAACTGAAACAGGCTCTGGAGTTTAAAACCAATCAGCTTACTCTTCTTCAGGCAAAATATAAGGAAGCAAAAGTGGATGCGGAAGCTAATCTTCCTCAGAAATTTATTGTCAACGATGCTTTTAAAGCAGAGAGGACCAGTTACCCCATACGGTGGCTGATCATCCTGGTCTCTTCTTTATCGGCTCTTTTCCTTTCGATCATTGTCATTATTGTTCTGGAAAAGGTGTCTGCCTACAAATCACATAAGAAATTCAATGTCGGTTAAAATAATGTCTTAAAAACGAAATAACTACTACACATATGGAAGATTATTTTAAAAGTCAAAACATTATCAATATCCTTTGGCGATGGAAAATCCATCTTGGAGTTTTGATCATTGCTGCGATCCTTTTATCGGCGTTTTTCTCAAGTTCCCTATTTATTACTCCTTTGTTCAAATCGTTTGCTATTGTCTATCCTTCCAATGTGAGCCCGTATTCCGATGAAAGTGAAACAGAGCAGATGATGCAAATCTTTCAGTCAAAGGATATTCGTGATAGCCTCATTAAGAAATTTGATCTTCCCCGTCATTACGGAGTTGACCCGAATGGCAAGTACTTCCTGAGTACATTGCTCTGGGAATACGGAAAAAAAGTCAAGATCACCAAAACCCCCTATTCAGCGGTCAGCATTGAAGTTCTTGATAAAGATCCCAAACAGGCTTGTGATATGGTAAATGAAATTATGAACCAGTATAATTTCAAAGTGCGCAATATGCATAAGGAAAAATTCCTTGAAGTCGTAAATAATTACCGCACTATTGTTAACCTGAAGAAGATGGAGCTGGATTCCATTTCCAATGTGGGGAATGAATTGGGAACAAAATATGGTTTGCTTGATTATCCTAACCAAACCCGTGAAGTTATGCGTGCATACCTCAGCGGAGGTGGTTCCGGAAAACATTCGGGAAGTGAGGTAAAAAAGCTGAAGAAGAACATGGAAGAAAAAGGAGGGGAAAGGGAACTTCTATCTCAGCTTATGGTTTCGGAAACAAAGGATTACAGCACGCTGAAGCTTGACTATGATAGAGCTGTTCTGGATTACAACCGTAATTTTACCTATGTCAATGTCCTGAATAAGCCTTTTGTTTCGGATAAAAAATCTTATCCTGTCCGCTGGGTTATTGTCGTCTTGTCAACCCTGGCTGTTCTGGTTCTCGGAATCATGGTTATTGGAATTGTTGAGCACAGAAGAGTCTATAATTCAAGGAAGGATTCTAATATCTGATGGACCTGACGAATTGAGAACCTTTTATTGTTGAATTTTGCCGGATAAAAAGAAAATAAGTTGGGTTTATGGCATCTGCGCACTCTTTGTTGCGCTTAATGCCTACCTTATGGTCAGGGATGTATACTGGTCACTTCTGATCCCTTTGGGATTATTGCTTGTTTATTTGTATATCTATGCTCTGGATAAGATTATCTTACTCGTAACTTTTCTTACCCCCATTGCCATCAACATGACGGATTCGGAGTTTGGTGTTGGAATTTCCCTTCCGACCGAACCGTTGCTCTTTGGAGTCCTTATCATGTTTATGCTGAAGATAATCTTTGATAATCACTATGATGGCCGGATCATGAAGCATCCTCTGACCCTTATCATTCTGATTGATTTGGGCTGGATGCTGATCACCAGTATAACCAGCCAGATTCCGCTGGTTTCTTTTAAATATTTGCTGGCACGGCTCTGGTTCGTCATTCCATTCTTCTTTCTGGGGATTCCTTTATTTAAGAAGGAAAAGAATATTCAGAACTTTATCTGGCTTTATGCTATTCCACTTGTAGGAGTGATTGGGTACACCATTTATAACCATTCCCTGTGGGGATTTAATGAACAAGCCGGACATTGGGTGATGGAGCCATTTTACAATGACCATACCGCATATGGTGCTATTTTAGCTATGTATATACCGGTTTTTGCGGGTTTTTCTTTTTCAAAATCATTTTCAAAAACCGTACGTTTCTTTTCATTTCTTGTGCTTGTAATCCTTTTGGTTGCCATTGTCCTGTCGTTCAGTCGTGCAGCATGGGTGAGCCTGGCATTTGCCATTGTCGTCTATCTGATCGTTATATTCAAAATAAAAGTCAGATGGATTCTCTTTACACTGGCATTTTTGATCGGTGGTTTCATGGTTTTTCAGAATGAAATTTTTGATAAACTGGAAAAGAACAAGCAGGGATCTTCCGCGAACTTTATTGAACATGTTCAAAGTATATCGAACATTTCGACCGACGATTCAAACCTTGAACGTATCAATCGCTGGCAATCGGCATTCCGTATGTTTTCGGACCATCCTTTCTTCGGATTTGGTCCTAACACATATCAGTTTGAGTATGCGCCGTACCAGCATTCCAATGAAAAAACGAGGATTAGTACGAATGCAGGTGACCGCGGAAATGCTCACAGCGAATATATTGGTCCGCTGGCGGAATCCGGAATTTTAGGATTTTTATGCAAAGTAGCTATCGTGATTACAATGTTGGTGATCGGATTAAGGGTTTATCACGAAGCGGCTGACAGCCGGGTTAAAATGATCAGTATTTCGGTTCTTCTGGGATTGATAACTTACTTCTTTCACGGAACCATGAATGATTTTCTGGATTCTGATAAAGCATCCATACCGGTATGGGGATTCATAGCTATACTGGTATCACTGGATCTTTATTATCCTAAGAAAGAGAAAGAAAAAAAGGAAATCAGTTTAGATTCTTCAGAGGAAATTTCGTAGAGATTACTCTTCTTTAGAAAATTTGTGCATCATATCCGGAAGATTCCGGAGAGCAGCCAGTTCACGCCATTTTTTACGTGCTTCCACTGCCGGTGATCCGAAATAGGTTTTACCACCTTCAATGGATTTATCAATGGCTGAAGTAGCCAAAACAACAGCTTTGGCCCCGATAACCAGGTCTTTATTAACAGAAACCCTTGCCCAGAGAAGAACATCATCTTCAATTCTGGTCACTCCTGCAATAGCACAATGAGCTCCAATCAGGCAGTTTTTCCCGACATAGGTGTCATGACCGATCTGAACATGATTGTCGAGCTTTGTCCCGAAATCGATGGTTGTATCACCGGAAACGCCCTTGTCAATACTGCAAAGAGCTCCAATTTCGACGTTATCGCAAAGGATAACCCGACCACAGGATTCAAGCTTTTTATAACCTTCGGGACGACGCTGGAAATAGTAGGCATCGGCTCCGATCACAGAACCGGAATGGATAATGACATTATTCCCGATCTCTGTGCGGTCATAAATACTTACATTGGCATGAATCAGGCAGTTTTTCCCGATTTTAACATGATTGCCGATGAAGGTTCCTGGCTGGATAATGGTTCCTTCCCCAATACTTGCGTTCGGACTGATTGCAGCCAGTGCTTTTTCAAAAGGTCTGAAATATTTTGCCAGATACACATAATCGTCAAAAGGCTTTTCCGAAATGATTAGTGCTTTGCCGGCAGGAGGCTCCACCTCTTTGTTGATCAGGATAGTGGTTGCTTTAGAGTTCAGCGCTTTTTCATAATACTTGGGATGATCCACAAAGGTCAGATCACCAAATCCAACCATATGAATTTCATTCATTCCGGTAACTGGAAATGAAGGATCGCCAACGAAACGGCAGCCGATCTTGTCGGCTATTTCCTTCAGCAGGTAAGTACGATCAAAGTTCATGGCAGAAGTTTATTTTATCAAGACTTTACACGTTCAGAATAGTCGCCTGTACGGGTATCAATCCGGATCACATCACCGATTTCAATAAACAATGGAATACGAACAGTGGCACCGGTTTCAACGGTTGCATTTTTCAGCGCGTTGGTAGCAGTGTTTCCTTTCAGTCCGGGTTCTGTATATGTGACAGCAAGGTTTACATAAGTGGGTAATTCACAGGTAAGAGGGGTTTCCGTGTCCGCATGGAAAAGAATTTCAACTTCCTGCCCTTCTTTCAAAAATGCGGGAGCATTGATCAGTTCTTCCGGAATAAAAGTCTGATCAAATGTTTCCGTATGCATAAAATGATAACCGGAGTCATCCTTGTAAAGATATTGGTATTTTCTTCTTTCGACACGTGCTATATCGATTTTTACACCGGAATCAAAAGTATTGGAAATTACTCTCCCGTTTTTCAGATTCTTCATTTTTGTCCTGATAAATGCAGGACCTTTTCCGGGTTTTACATGCTGGAATTCAACAATTGAATAGAGATCATTATTAAATTCAATGACCAAACCATTCCTGATATCTGCAGTTGTTGCCATAATTAATTA
This sequence comes from Bacteroidota bacterium, assembly GCA_030706225.1. Lineage (GTDB taxonomy): Bacteria > Bacteroidota > Bacteroidia > Bacteroidales > FEN-979 > JAUZOW01. The sequence continues at coordinate 44,729 of JAUZOW010000002.1, forward strand.
TAAAATAACACTTTTAAAGGGCTGCAAAATTAGTCAAAAAAATTGAATCTCCGAATCAACCAACTTTTTTTGTACTTTCACGGTGCCAAAATAGCAGCATGTAAGATGCAGAATAAATCTTTCCGACATAAAGTCAAGAACATTCTCGTTCAGTTAAATATACCATTGACACAAAATATCAGGTACGATATTTATACCCGCAATATCATGAAAAGAGTATTGAAACATGATAGCTGTGGAATTGATATTGGGTGTCATGAAGGGGAGATTCTGGATGATATGATGCATTTTGCACCTGCAGGGAAATTTTATGCTTTCGAACCTTTACCTGATCTTTTTAAGAACCTTTGCAGGAAATATGCAGAAATGCCGGTTGTCGTTTCACCGATCGCACTGTTCGACAAAAAAGGGACGACTCCTTTCAACTATGTTGAAAATGCGCCGGCGTACAGCGGAATTCGTAAAAGATCTTATGACATTCCGGATGCTCATATCCGAGAAGTGACGGTTGAAACTGATTTACTGGATAATGTCATACCCTTGGATTTTCCTGTCCGGTTCATTAAAATTGATGTGGAAGGTGCGGAATTTGCCGTACTGAAAGGTGCTATAAAAATTTTACGCCGTCATCGTCCTGTTGTCATTTTTGAATGTGGTCTGGGCGCTGCCGATTTTTACGGTACAGTTCCTAAAGAAGTGTATTCGTTTCTTACAGCCGATGCGGGATTAAAGCTGAATACTCTTTCGGGTTTTCTGAAAAAAGTTCCTTGCCTGGACAGTAAAACATTTTGCAACCTTTTCGAAAACAAGGAGGAATATTATTTCATCGCATATTCCGACGAACTTATCTGATCCGGGTTCCAACCGGTTTATAATCCCCGATCTGAATTTTTTCAGTGCAGAATAAAATCTCCTCTTTTTCCTGGTTCGAGCAGACAATGACCAGCCGTTTATCTGTATACCTTTGAATCAGTTCCAGATACCATTCCAGCCCGGTGACATCAAGGTTCATGGCCGGCTCATCCAATAGAATGACAGGTACATCGCTGAAAACAGCAAGTGCAATCTTAATCCTTTGTTTCATACCGGAGGAATATTCCCGGATATGTTTTTTTGAGGAAACAGGGAAATTCAACAGGTCATTGATATTTCTGAGAGTAAGACCGGGAAGAGGATTTTTAAATGAAAAATGGAATTTCAGCAATTCATTGATTGTGAAATCCTCGATCACCTCCTGATAGGGAGCTGCCAGCGTGATATAACGGAAGATGTCCTGAGAAGAGATATTTTCAGAATCACAATATTTAACAAAGCCTTCCGTAGGGTCAAGGATTCCGGAAATCATCCGCAACAGGGTTGATTTCCCCGATCCGTTCTTTCCCAGAATGGCATATTTATACCCGGATTCAAAACGATAGTTGAGATCTCGAAAGATCCATTCAGAATTATATTTTTTACCGGTGTGCTCAAGTTTGATGATCACGGGAAAAATATAAGTATATAATTCAGAACCGGTTAAGCTTCTATCTTATTCCCGGTTTTGAATATCCTTTCATGATGCCTCTGCTGGAGTTAGCGATAAAGGAAAGGATTTCATCCCGTTCGGGTGTGGCTTCAACTTCGGCTTCAATAATTCCGATAGCCTGAGTGACATTATACCCTTTGAGATAAATAATCCGGTAAATTTCCTGGATTTGGTTGATTACCTCCATTGAAAAACCACGGCGTCTCAGACCGATAGAATTAACCCCTACATAGGAAAGTGGTTCACGGGCGGCTTTGGTATAAGGAGGCACATCTTTCCGGACCAGTGACCCACCTGAAACCATGACATGAGTTCCGATGTGTACAAACTGGTGAACCGCAACGGTACCCCCCAATATTGCCCAGTCGTCGATGGTAATATGTCCCCCGAGGTTTGTGGCATTTGCCAGAACGACATTATTCCCAATAACACAATCGTGAGCGATGTGTGTATAGGCCATCAACAGTGTATTGTCGCCAATGACTGTTTCATAGCTCGCTTTGGTTCCTCTGTTAATGGTAACATATTCACGAATGGTCACATTGTTGCCGATTTTAACGATCGTATCTTCACCGGCAAATTTTAGATCCTGTGGAATAGCTGAAATGACGGCTCCCGGGAAAATTCTGCAATTTTTCCCGATGCGGGCTCCTTCCAGAATCGTGACATTGGATCCGATCCATGTACCTTCTTCAATAATAACATTTTTATCGATGCTGACAAAAGGTTCTATCACCACATTGGGGGCAACTTTTGCCTGCGGATTGACATAAGCGAGGGGTTGATTCATAGGAATAATCTATTTTTTTTGAATTTGGGCCATGAGTTCTGCTTCCATAACGATCCGGTTACCGACATAAGCTGTTCCCTTCATCTGGCATATACCTCTGCGGATCGGACCCAGGAGTTTATTTACAAACACCACGGTATCACCGGGAACTACTTTTTGCCTGAATTTAACATCTTCGATCTTAAGGAAGTACGTAATGTAATTTTCAGGATCCGGAACAAAGCTTAATGCAAAAATCCCCCCTGTTTGTGCCATTGCTTCGATCATCAGGACACCCGGCATTACAGGTTCATCCGGAAAATGCCCGACAAAGAAGGACTCATTCATGGTGACATTTTTTACACCGACTACCTGTTCTTCGGTCATCTCAAGAATCCGATCGATCAGCAGGAACGGAGGACGATGCGGCAGGATCTTTTTGATTTTGTTGATATCGTATAAAGGAGGCTTATTCAGGTCGAAAACCGGGATTGATTCGGCTTTATGTTCTTTCTTTATAAGCCGTTTTAGCATCTTGGCAAACTGAACATTTGAAAAATGTCCGGGACGTGTCGCGATGATCTGAGCTTTTATCGGCATGCCAACCAGGGCCATATCGCCGACGATATCCAGTAATTTATGACGGGCCGGTTCATTCGGGAAATTAAGCTCCAGGTTATTGAGAATGCCTTCTTTCAGGACGCGAACCTTTGGCTTGTTGAAAACCATTGCCAGATGGTCCAGCTCATCGCGGGAAATCTCACGATCGACAAAAACTATGGCATTACTCAGATCACCGCCTTTGATCAGGTTATTGTTCAGCAGGTATTCCAGTTCATGAAGAAAAGAAAAGGTTCTGCAGGGAGCTATCTCTTCGCTGAAATCCTGGATTTTATTAAGAATTGCATTTTGCGAAGGAACAACCTTTGAGTCATAGTCGATCATTACGGAAACATGAAATTCTTTTGAGGGAATGGCAATGATCTCTACTTTTTTCTCATTGTTGGTATAAGTAACATTCGAATTAAGAGTAAAATAGCGGCGAGGCGCATCCTGTTCCACAATGCCTGCTTTCTTGAGCTCAGCCACATATATCCGGGCGCTGCCATCAAGGATCGGGGTTTCCGATTGATTTAATTCAACCAGAACATTGTCAATTTCCAGTCCGGAAAGAGAAGCCAGTACGTGTTCGATCGTGTCGATCCGGACACCCCGGTACTCAATACTCGTTCCTCTGGAAGTATCCACAACATAATCTACATCAGCCGGTACCAGGATTTCAGGATCCATATCGGTACGGCGAAATTTAATCCCATGATTTACAGGGGCCGGATAAAATGTAATCAGAACATCATTTCCGGTATGAAGCCCTGTTCCACTAATTGATACAGAAGATTTTATTGTTTTTTGATTCTCACTCATGATTTTATAAAAAATTATTCCGGTTTTTCTTTATTCATCCTTCTCTCAAGTTCATTGACCCGTTTTACAAGATTATCAATATTTCTGAGGTGGACTATATTCCTGCGTGCCTTGCCTGCTTCAACAGCAGGTGATCCAAGGTAGGCGCCGCCTGATTCCCGGATACTTTTTTCAACACCGGATTGTGCTCCGATAATTGTATTGTCAGCAACTGACAAATGTCCGACAATACCTGCCTGACCTGCAATAATACAATTTTTACCAATTTTGGTAGATCCTGCAACCCCAACCTGAGCAACAATCACTGTATTTTCACCAATTTCAACGTTATGAGCAATCTGGATGAGATTATCCAATTTGACTCCGCGATGAATTTTTGTAGATCCCAGCGTGGCACGGTCTATCGTGGTATTGGCGCCGATTTCCACGTCGTCTTCGATCACGACATTCCCTGACTGAATGATCTTTTTATATTCCTTTCCGGGTTGGGAGGCAAATCCAAAACCATCAGCTCCGATCACAACTCCGGAATGCAGAATACAATGGCTGCCGATAACACAATCATTGTAAATCTTTACCCCGGCATGCAATGTGGTATGGTCGCCAATGATTACATGATCTCCCAGGTAAACCTGAGGGTATATTGTTACATTGTTACCGATGACCACATCTTCTCCGACATAGGAAAATTCACCAAGATATACGTTTTCCCCTGTTTTAGCCGATTTGGAAATAAAAGCGTAAGGGGATATCCCGCTTTTTGCGGGTTTCAACCGGTTGAATATCTCCAGTAACTGAGCAAAAGAAGTATATGCGTTTTCAACCCTTATCAGTGTCGCTGAAATAGGATGGCTGCCTTCAAAATTTTCATTGACAACCACAATAGAAGCACCGGTTTTATAAATGTAATCCTCGTATAACGGATTGGCGAGAAAACTAATCGATCCCGGTGTTCCTTCTTCAATCTTTGCCAGCTTGGAAACAATCACATCGGGATTACCATCCACTCTCCCGTGGAGAGTTTCGGCGATCTGTCGTGCAGTAAGCTCCATGAAATGCCTGATTTAAGACCTTGTAAAAGGTGGCGCAAGTTACCAATTAATTTCGAAAAGCTGAATATTAATTTTTAACATATTAAATGTCAAATAATTATCTCTTTAGGAAAACACAGAAGATATTTGCTTACAGAGCGTGACAGAACAGCTATGTTCAATTGTTCGGATGTCTCTGACAAATCATGGATCGTCATATCTTTAAAAAGGATCCGGATCTTGTCTTGTAAGGGGTTATATGCATTGTTTGTAGCTGTAGCTTCGAAAAAGAAATATTCCGTTTCTTCCGGAGTAAGATCCATTTGCTTCCTGATCGCGGATCTGATTTTTTCCACATAAGCCGGATCAAAGGGCTGATCCTGAATGATGACCCGGAAAAGATGGCGGTCAATCAGGCATCTGCAGAGATAGGAGAGAACGCGGTCAGGATGATCCATCCATGTTTTTACAGGAGCAAAAATGTCGACATCATCAAGCCGGGCAAAATAATCAAGCCATTTTCTGTCTTCCTTGAATTGTGAAATACTGATGTCGGAATAAAGAAAAGGATGCAGGGCTGGAGTAGTAAATAAGGATTCACCCCGGAGAGCCAGCATTTTTGCCCGTCTTAAAACATGGATCATGATCTTTTCGGCGCTTACTACCGTTTTATGAAGGTAAACCTGCCAGTACATCAGACGACGTGCGATAATGAATTTCTCAATGGAATAAATCCCTTTGGATTCCACAACCAGTTCGTCGCCGGCAACAGCAAGCATCTTGATGATCCGGTCGGTATTAATAACTCCTTCGGCTACCCCGGTAAAAAAACTGTCACGGGAAAGATAATCCAGACGGTCCATATCCAGCTGGCTGGAAACCAGCTGATGCAGGAAACGCTTGGGATAGTCGTTCCGGAAAATGCGGACTGCCAGATCGAGCCGATGACCCATCTGGCGGTTTAAATCATCCATCATCATCAGAGAAAGCTCTTCATGCGAAAGATCCTGAACAATCGATTCTTCCAGGGCATGAGAAAATGGTCCGTGGCCTATGTCGTGCAGCAGAATAGCTACGAGGACGCCTTCCTCTTCTTCCGGAGTGATAACTTCTCCTTTTGATCGTAGCACTTCAATAGCCTGCATCATCAGGAAAAGGCTCCCCAAAGCATGCTGAAAGCGGGTATGTTGTGCAGAAGGATAAACATAATGAGAAAGGCCCAGTTGCTTGATCCTTCTCAGACGTTGAAACCAGGGATGCTCGATGAGATCGAAAACAAGGTCGTTGGGAATCGTGATCAGTCCATAAACCGGATCATTTATTATTTTTCGCTTATTTGCTTTCCCTTCTATTGCACGATTCATTGTATTTTTGTTAAAAGATGATAAAAACAGATTTCCTGTACAATAAAAGCAATATTACGACATTTTATTAGTATAGGAAAAATCAGATATGGACAGAGCGAGTATTTTATGGGTTGATGATGAGATTGATCTTCTCAAGCCACACATCCTTTTTTTAAAGGCAAAAGGTTATGATATTGACACCAGCAAGAGTGGTACGGAAGCCCTTGAAATCCTTCGTAGTAAGCCGTTCGATATAATATTTCTGGATGAACAGATGCCCGGGATGTCGGGTATTGAGACCCTTTTTAAAATCAAGGCGGAGTTGCCGAATCTTCCAGTCGTTATGATCACTAAAAGTGAAGAGGAATCCATCATGGAAGATGCCATTGGCTCTAATATTTCCGATTATCTGATCAA
>JAUZOW010000020.1 GCA_030706225.1 Bacteroidota bacterium
GAAAAAGACAACAAGGGTGATAGAATAGAAAATATCAATATGAGAATTTTTCTTTTCATTGAGTTTCTAACCTATCACCCTGTAGGAACATAACGTTATGTTACGTCGACAGTAATATTGATGTCTGAATGCAAGCAAGATAGATCCAGGTTATTCTTCAGTAGAAGCCAAGTATGGCCTAAAGGTACAAAAAAGTAAAAAACAATACCCTAAAACGAAAAAGATCGTGATAAACGTTACGTGACGATCGTGACGCATGACGCGAAAAAAATTAAGCTTCGTGTAACAAACAGATATCCTGAGAAAAAAAATCTGCGAAAATCTTTTTTAATCTGCGTTAATTTGAGAGAAATTTTTAAAATCGTGACGCGAAAAGTTATCCGATCCAGATGGTTTTGATATTGACGAATTCACGAATTCCGAAATCGGCGAGCTCACGTCCATAACCTGAGCGGTTGATACCGCCAAAAGGCAAACGGGGATCAGATTTGGTCAATCCGTTTACAAACATTGCACCGGTATTGACCCGGCGGGCAATGACTTCTCCGCGGGTAATGTCTTCTGTCCATACGCTGCCTCCCAATCCGAAAATACTGTTATTGGCGACCGCGATGGCTTCTTTAATATCTTTTACAGAGATGATCGAGGCGACAGGTCCAAAGGTTTCTTCTGTAAAAACGGGCATTTCCTGCCGGATATCGGTCAAAACAGTCGGCTCATAATACCATCCGGGCCGGTCCATTTTCTTTCCGCCGGTTAGCAAACGGGCTCCCATGTCTATCGAACGCCGGACCTGGGAAGCAATATCATTCAGCAAATCTTCGCGGGCCATCGGGCCTACATCGGTCAGAACATCCTGAGGATCGCCGGGCTTAAGCTTATTAAAAGCTTCAGTGATTCTTTCTTCAAATTCTTTTATGCGGCTTTCTACGACAATGAAACGTTTGGCTGCAATGCAGCTTTGTCCCTGGTTGATAAGTCTCGCCTGAACGGCTGTGGCAACCGTTTTTTCCATATCGGCATCTTCCAGGACAATGAATGCATCGGATCCACCCAGCTCAAGCACGGATTTTTTAATGTATTTCCCTGCCTGGGAAGCTACCTGACTCCCGGCGGATTCACTTCCGGTAAGAGTTACCGCTTTGACCAACGGGTTAGCGATCACTGCTTCCACACCCGATGAGGGTATTAAGAGCGAACGGAACAGATTGACAGGGAAACCTGCTTCCAGGAAAAGCTTTTCAATAGCAACCGCACATCCGGGAACATTGGAAGCATGCTTGAGAAGTGCTGCATTCCCCGCCATGAGTGAAGGCGCGGCAAACCGGAATACCTGCCAGAACGGGAAGTTCCAGGGCATTACAGCTAAAACTACTCCAAGCGGCTGAAAAACAACCATTGACTTCCGGGCATCTGTCAGCAGCACTTGATCCTTAAGAAATTCCTGCGCATTGTCTGCATAAAACTCGCAAACCTTCGCACATTTCTCAATCTCACCACTCGATTCCCGGATGATTTTTCCCATCTCAGAGGTGATCAACCTCGCATATCTGTCGCTGTTCTCACGAAGAAGATGCGCAAGGTTCCGGAAAAGTTTACTGCGTTCCTCAAAAGATGTCTCTTTCCATCTGAGCCATTCTTTATGGACTTCGATGATGATTGCCTGAACCTCTTCCGGAGTATGCTCCCGGTACTCACGGATGGGCAGGTTCGTTGCCGGGTTGATGCTTTTCATAATTCCTGTTTTATTATTTCTGATTACCCTAATATTCCTCCCAACTCATCACTTTGATCTCTTCCAGCGGAATGGTGCAGATAGCATGAATGAAAGCACTTGCCAGACGGGCATTGGTGATCAGGGGTATGTTGAAATCGACGGCACTGCGCCGGATCGTATAATCGTTAGCCAGTTCTGTTTTTGTAAGGTTTTTCGGTATATTGATCACAAGATCTATTTTTCTTTCCCTGAGATAATCGAGTGTATTGGGCTGGGTCTTTTCATCCGGCCAGTGAAGTGTAGTCACCTCGATGTTGTTTTCCTTAAGGAAATTCGCCGATCCGAGCGTGGCATACAATGTATAACCCTTTTCCTGTAACATCCGGGCTGGCTCCAGCAGTTCGGTCTTCGATTTGGCGTCACCAGTGGAAAGTAGAATACTCTTTTCCGGTATCCGGTAACCGACAGATAACATAGCTTTCAGCAATGCTTCATAATAGTTTTCACCAATGCATCCAACTTCGCCGGTCGATACCATATCCACTCCCAACACGGGATCCGCTTTGGTCAATCTTGAAAAAGAAAACTGCGAAGCTTTCACACCGATATAATCCAGGTCAAAGAAGGATTTATGAGGCTTCTCAACTTCTTTCCCTAACATAATCTTAGTCGCCAGGTTTATAAAATTGATCCGGAGAACTTTGGAAACAAAGGGGAAACTCCGGGATGCCCGCAAATTGCATTCAATTACCTTGATGTCGTTATCACGAGCAAGGAATTGCATGTTGAACGGTCCTGAAATATCCAGCGCTTTGGAGATATCGCGGGAGATCTTCTTGATTCTTCGAGCCGTTTCAAAGTAGATTTTTTGTGCCGGAAAGACCATCGTGGCATCTCCGGAATGAACGCCGGCAAACTCAATGTGTTCGGAAATAGCATATGCTACGATGTCTCCTTTGTCTGCTACAGCATCAATCTCGATCTCCTTGGCATTCTGAATGAATTCGGAAACAACGACAGGGTAATCCTTGGAAACTTTAGCAGCCAGCTTGAGGAAATGATCCAGTTCTTCAAAGTTGGACACCACATTCATTGCAGCGCCGGAAAGGACATAGGAAGGACGGATTAAAACAGGAAAGCCCATTTCTTTGACAAACTGGTGGATATCGTCCAATGTAGAAAGCTCACGCCAGCGGGGTTGGTCGATACCCAGCGAATCCAGCAGCGAGGAGAATTTATTCCGGTCTTCCGCATTATCGATATTAACCGGAGAAGTACCCAACACCGGGACTTTTTGCTCGTAAAGCCGCATAGCCAGGTTGTTTGCAATTTGCCCCCCCGTAGAAACAATGACTCCGTAAGGATTTTCGAAATCAATGATGTCCATTACCCGTTCATAGGTGAGTTCATCAAAATACAATCGATCACAGATATCATAATCCGTAGAAACCGTTTCCGGGTTATAATTGATCATAATGCCTTTCATCCCTTCATCCCTGACCGATTTCAAGGCATTTACCGAGCACCAGTCAAATTCCACGGAACTTCCGATCCGGTATGCACCGGAACCGAGAACAATAACCGGTGGAATTCCTTGGGTGGGTTCCACATCATTGAATTCCGCATTGTAAGTCAGGTAGAGGTAATTAGTCTGAGCCGGAAATTCGGCTGCCAGCGTGTCAATCTGCTTGATTTTTGGAAGGATGCCCATCGATTTCCTTTTTTCCCTCACCATATTAACCTGGGCATTCATGTTCTTTTTCTGTTTCAGAATGAACCGGGCAATCTGGAAATCGGAAAAACCTTTTCTTTTGGCATCTTTGAATAATTCCGGAGTCAATTCATCCAGAGAGCTAAGCTTTATAAGGGAATCCATCATATCATGGATCGACCTGAGCTTAACCAGAAACCATTTATCAATTTTGGTCAACTCATGGATCCGGTCGACGGTAAACCCGGCCTCAAAAGCGCTGGCTATGGAGTAAATACGCATATCAGTAGGTTCCGAGAGCGCCTGCTCAATATCCTCAAAAGAGATATCGCTGTTTCCTACAAAGCCGTGCATGCCCTGTCCAACCATCCGCAATCCTTTTTGGATTGCTTCTTCGAAGGTTCTGCCGATAGCCATGATTTCGCCGACCGACTTCATGGAAGATCCGATTTCATGAGATACACCGATAAACTTATTCAGGTCCCATCTTGGAATCTTACAAACAATATAATCGAGAGCAGGTTCAAAAAATGCAGGTGTAGTGCGGGTAACAGCATTTTTCAGCTCATGCAGACCGTATCCGACGCCCAGTTTGGCTGCCACATGGGCAAGCGGGTATCCTGTCGCTTTGGAAGCAAGGGCTGACGACCGGGATAGACGTGCATTTACTTCTATGACCCGATAATCTTCAGAATCCGGATCCAATGCATACTGCACATTGCATTCCCCGATAATCCCTACTTTTCTGACGATTTCGATGGCAATCTTCCGGAGTTTATGATATTCGGCATTACTTAACGTTTGAGAAGGAGCAACAACTATGCTTTCGCCGGTATGGATTCCCAGTGGATCGAAGTTTTCCATATTGCAAACCGTGATGCAATTGTCGTATTTGTCACGGACAACTTCATATTCTACTTCTTTCCAGCCTTTCAGTGATTCTTCCACCAGAACCTGGTTTGAATAAGCGAAAGAGCGTCCAGCCAGACGTATCAATTCATTTTCATTGTCACAGAATCCGGAACCCTGTCCGCCAAGTGTGAAAGCAGCCCGGAGAATTACCGGATAACCCAGATCTTCTGCGGCTTTCAGAGCTTCCTCCAGGGATGTGGCTGAAATACTCCGGGGCGTTTTTACATGGATTGAACGGAGCATATCGGCGAACAGCTGACGGTCTTCCGTCATTTTAATCGCTTCGATCGGAGTCCCCAGTACTTTGACTTCGTATTTTTCAAGAACTCCGGAGTCATTCAATGCTACTCCGCAATTTAGTGCCGTCTGACCTCCGAATGAAAGCAGTACCCCATCGGGTTTTTCTTTCTGAATAACCTTTTCAACGAACCAGGGAGTAACAGGGAGGAAGTAAACCTTATCAGCGATCCCTTCCGAAGTTTGGATTGTCGCAATATTGGGATTGATCAGGACACTGGAGATCCCTTCTTCCTTTAATGCTTTCAGTGCCTGGGATCCGGAATAGTCAAATTCACCGGCTTCTCCGATCTTGAGTGCACCGGAACCCAACACAAGCACCTTTTTTATCAGTGGCCTTTCATTCATTGGTTGCCTTTTTTATATTTTTCGACCATTCTCAGAAATTCATCAAATAAAAATTCAGTATCTGTAGGTCCTCCGGATGCTTCAGGATGGAATTGTACAGAAAATACAGGAAGAATGTTATGTATGATCCCTTCGTTCGTATGATCATTCAGGTTGATAAAATATGGCTTCCAATCCTTCGTCAGTGTGTTCTCGTCAATGGCAAAGCCATGATTCTGGGAAGTGATAAAAGCCTTGTTGGTCCCGGCCATAAGTACCGGCTGGTTGTGGCCTCTATGGCCGTATTTCAGTTTATAGGTGTCGGCTCCTGAAGCGAGTGCCAGAAGCTGGTTTCCAAGGCAAATACCCATAATGGGCTTGCCTGTATTCAAGGTTTTTTTAAGATTTTCAATAGTTGCCTTGCACATTTTTGGATCCCCGGGACCATTGGAAATGAAAAGTCCGTCCCAGTCCCCTCCGGAAAAGTCATAATCCCAGGGAACGCGAATTACCCGTGTGTCCCTTTTGGCAAGATTCCGGATGATATTGAATTTTACGCCGCAATCCACCAGCATAATCCGGTATTGTCCGTTCCCGTATTCTTTGATTTCTTTTGTGCTGACACGGGAAACCAGGTTGTCAAGATTCGGATCGTAAAAGGGTACATCGTTCTCTTGATAAACCAGCTTTCCAAGCATGGATCCTCTGTCTCTCAATATTTTCGTGATTTGTCGCGTATCAACTCCCGTGATGCCGGGAACTTTATTTTTTCGCAACCAATTTCCGAGACTTTCGTTAGCGCTCCAGTGACTGTATTCCTCTGAATAATCGGCGATGACAAGTCCGCTGATATGAAGGTGATCCGATTCAAAGAACCGGAAAATCTCTTCCGGATTCTTGTCGTCAGGAACACCATAATTTCCGATAAGAGGGTAGGTGAGGACCAGAATCTGTCCGCAATAGGAGGGATCGGTCAGGCTTTCAGGGTACCCGGTCATAGCTGTATTAAAAACAACTTCACCGGCAATACTTCCGGGGTACCCAAAGGATTTACCCGTGAATGTGGTACCGTCTTGTAAGATAAGCCGGATGGGGTCATTTCCCATATAGCGTGAGTTTCTTTTTTAAAAACATTCCTGTATAAGATTCTTTGCACCGGACAAGATCTTCCGGTTTTCCTTCAAAAACAATATTTCCACCTTCTTCACCCCCTTCTTTTCCCAAATCGATAACCCAATCTGCCGTTTTTATGACTTCCGTGTTATGTTCTATCACAAGAACTGAATGTCCTTGCTCTATCAATGACTGGAGTGAAAGAAGTAATTTGCTGATATCGTGAAAGTGAAGGCCTGTTGTGGGTTCATCAAAAATAAATAAAGTAGGCTTTTCATTGCTTCCTTTGGCAAGAAAAAAGGCAAGTTTTATCCGCTGAGCTTCTCCTCCGGAAAGAGTGCTGGATGGCTGTCCCATCTTTAAATAACCAAGCCCAACATCATGTAAGGGTTTCAGACGAGCGACGATCTTCTTCTCAGATGCCGTAGGCTTGTCGCTATGATTGAAAAATTCAAGAGCTTCATCAATAGACATTTCAAGGAGATCCACTATCGATTTCTCCCGGTATTTAATATCCAGTACCTCATCTTTGAATCTTTTCCCGTTGCAGCTTTCACAGGTCAGATAAAGGTCGGCCATGAACTGCATTGCGATCTTAACGACACCTTCTCCCTCGCACTCTTCACATCTTCCGCCTTCAATATTAAATGAAAAATAGCCCGGCTTATATCCTCTGACTCTTGCCAGGGGCTGATCTGCGTATAAATTCCGGATTTCATCCCAGGCTTTGATATATGTGGCAGGATTTGAGCGTGAAGAACGGCCGATTGGATTCTGATCTACCATCTCGATACTTCCGATCCTGTTATAATCGCCCTCCAGTCCGTCGAATTTTCCGGTTCGCTCGGCATATCCATCAAACATCTTTTTTAATGCCGGGAAAAGGATCCTCTTTACCAATGAGGTTTTACCTGAGCCGCTGACTCCGGTTATTACAGTAAGGGTATGAAGAGGAATTTTAACATTAATATTTTTCAGATTATTCTCCCGGGCACCTTTGATTTCAATATAATCTTTCCACTCTCTCCGGATTTTAGGAGGATCGATTTTCAGTCGCCCGCTCAGGTACTTCCCGGTCAGGCTTTGCTCGCTTTTCAGGATTTCCGGATATGTTCCCTGGAAAATGACTTCACCTCCTTGTTTTCCGGCCAGAGGGCCGATATCAATGATCTCATCGGCTGCCTGGATAATCTCGTCATCATGTTCTACAACGATAACTGTATTTCCCAAATCCCGCAAACGGAACAGAACCTGAATCAGACGCTGCGTATCGCGCGGATGCAGTCCGATACTGGGTTCATCGAGAATGTACATGGAACCGACCAGGTTGCTGCCCAGGGCAGTAGCCAGGCTGATTCTCTGAGATTCACCTCCGGATAGAGAGGATGAAAGCCGGTTCAGTGTAAGATAGCCAAGCCCGACATCATCGAGTACCTCAAGACGGTTATCGATTTCCTGAAGAAGCCTCTTACTTAAAGATCTTTCATAATCTGTAAGATCAATCTTTCTGAAAAATTCTTTCAGATCTGAAATCGGCATCAGTACAAGGTTTAAGATCGACATCCCATTGATCCGTACATACCCGGCGTCTTTTCTCAATCTTGTTCCTTTGCATTCCGGACAGGTGGTTTTGCCACGGTAACGTGACATCATCACCCGATATTGTATTTTATAGTTCTGGCTTTCAATGTATTTGAAAAAATCGTTCAGCCCGTGAAAATATTTATTACCGGTCCATAAAAGATCTCTTTCATCCTGAGTGAGCTGATGGATAGGCTTGTGAATAGGAAAATTAAATTTATAAGAGTTGATGACCAGCTCATTCTTCCATTCGCTCATCTTTTCGCCACGCCAGCAGGCAATGGCATCTTCGAAAACCGAAAGATTTTTATTGGGAATAACCAGATCTTCATCAATTCCGATCACTGTACCGAAGCCTTCGCAGGTTTTGCAGGCTCCATAAGGATTGTTAAAGGCAAAAAGATTGACAGATGGCTCTTCAAATGCAATTCCGTCGGCTTCGAAACGGTTGGAAAAGGTTTCGCGATGTCCGCCGTTTTCCGATGAATCGATCATACATTCACCTCGGCTCTCGTAAAAAGCCGTCTGCACGGAATCAGCAATTCTCCCTGCCTGATCGGTATCTTCCGGATCTACAGCAAAGCGGTCAACCAGCAAATAGATCTCCTTTTCACGGCATTTTTTTTCGGCATCAATCTCATCGATCCTGAAAATTTCGTCGTTGATCATGATCCGTGTAAAACCTTGTTGAAGGAGGACCTGGCATTTCTTTTTCACGTTCCCGTTCCTTTCCGACATGAGAATCGGGGAATAGATGCTGATTTTTGTCCCTGACGGAAGCGCGTTGATATGATCCACCACATCTGTAACGGTGTGGCGCTGGACAAGATGTCCGGTAACCGGGGAATAGGTTTTCCCAATGCGGGCAAAAAGAAGCTTTAAATACTCGTAGATTTCGGTGGAAGTGCCGACTGTAGACCTGGGATTCAGGTTATTGACTTTTTGTTCGATGGCAACAGCCGGAGCAATTCCTTTGATATAATCCACTTCCGGTTTGCTCATTCTTCCCAGAAATTGGCGGGCATAAGCACTGAGGCTTTCAACATAACGCCGTTGACCTTCGGCATACAGCGTATTAAAAGCGAGGGATGATTTTCCGGAACCGGAAAGTCCTGTAATGACGACAAAACGGTTACGGGGGATGGCAAGGCTTATGTTCTTCAGATTGTTGACATGAGCCCCCTTTATGATGATAAACTCCCTTGGATCAAGGGAATCAATGTCATTCTGTATGTTTGCAGCTTCCGGCACGGTGGTGGCAAAATTACAAGAAAATTTGCTTTTTTGTTTTTTTTAATTATTTTTGCCTCAATTAAGTTTAACCCGCAATAGTTTTCTTTATTGCTTAAAACCATAGGAGGCCTGCTTATAGAGTAAATATCTACCCTTTTTGAACAAAAAGGAGGCTCAATGAATGCCCAGTCAACTGTTACTGATCAGGAATTGATTGGTAGATATTTAGCAGGCAACCAAGCTAGCCTGGAACGTTTAATTCGCCGTCATAAGAACCGCGTTTACGCGTATATTCTTATGGTTGTCAAGGATAAAGAACTTGCGGAGGATCTTTTCCAGGATACGTTTATCAAGGTTATCAATACCATTCGTTCCGGATCTTACAAAGAGGAAGGTAAATTCATCCAGTGGGTGATGCGCATTTCCCATAATCTTATTATTGATTACTTCCGGAAATCCAAACGCATTCCCATTGTGGAAAACCGCGATGATTTTGACATCTTCGAGAAAGTTCGCATTCCGGTGGAATCTGTGGAAGAACGGCTGATTACCGAACAGATCCATAAAGATGTTAAGAAGCTGATCGATTTTCTCCCTGAGGAACAGCGTGAAGTTCTTCTAATGAGGCATTACGGGGATATGAGCTTCAAAGATATTGCAGAAGTTACCAATGTCAGCATTAACACGGCATTGGGACGTATGCGCTATGCACTGATCAATCTGCGAAAGCTGGTTCAGGAGAATGACATCATTCTTTCATCCTGATTTCTGAATCCTTAGGATTTTCTTTTTTTTCGGGAAAAAATTTTTTCAGTTTCGGGTGAAATAATATCCGGGCCGTCTCGTTTTGTCTGTAATAAGTTCTTAAAGATCACAGATTTTTGTGCCTATGAAACGACCCATTACCTTTTATCCGACATCATTTAATTCATCAAAAAAGAACTGGGAACAACATGATGTTTTCCCCCGTGAAAGAGTAATTAAAAATCTGCTCAATTATTCACGGGCATTGTCTGTTATAAAGACACAAACGATAGGCTATTTCAATATCGTGATGAATTAAATAAAAAAAACCCCGCCAGATTGACGGGGTTTTTTATTCCCTTATGATTGTTATAATCTTTCTTCACGGATACGGGCTTTCTTGCCTCTGAGGTTGCGCAGGTAAAAAATCCTTGCACGGCGGACCACACCTTTTTTGTTGATATCGATCTTTTCAATAAAAGGAGAGGAGAACGGAAAAATTCTTTCTACTCCGACATTTCCAGAGATCTTACGAACCGTAAAAGTTTCATTGACACCTTTACCGGAGCGCTGTAAGACGACTCCCTGGAAATTCTGGATACGTTCCTTATTTCCTTCTTTGATTTTATAATGTACTGTGATCGTATCACCCGCTTTAAAAGCAGGATATTCCTTCTTTTCTATCAGAGTATCTTCGATATACTTTATCGTTTCTGCAGGATTCATAATTTCCAACTGTTTAACAGGGGTTTTTACTAAAAAGAGTGCAAATATAGATATTTTTTTGAAATAAATACCCTATCCGGGGAAAAAATCATTCCCGGGATATATCTTATTCATCCAGCAGCCGCGGCCGGCGCTGCTTTGTGCGCTCCAGAGATTTTTCCTGACGCCATTTCCGGATCTCACTTTCATTGCCTGAGAGTAACACATCCGGAACTTTCCATCCCCTGAATTCCGAAGGACGGGTATATGCCGGAGGCGAAATGAGGTCATCCTGAAATGAATCAAACAAAGCTGAGGTTTCATCGTTCAGAACCCCCGGAAGAATACGAACAATAGTGTCGGTGAGTACGGCAGCCGCCAGTTCTCCACCGGAAAGCACATAGTCTCCGATCGAAATTTCACGGGTGATGAAATGTTCCCGGATACGCTCGTCAATTCCTTTATAATGCCCACATAATAACAGCAGATTTTGCTTTGTGGAAAGATGATTGGCAAGTTTCTGGGTGAGCTGTTCTCCGTCGGGACTGAGATAAATCACTTCATCGTAAGTGGTTTTCTCTTTAAGAACCTCAATGCAACGGGCAATTGGCTCAATCATCATCACCATTCCTGCACCTCCTCCGTATGGATAATCATCCACATTCTTGTGCTTTGAGGTTGAATATTCGCGGATATCGTGCAGATTAATCTTCACAAGCTCTTTATCCTGAGCCCTCTTGATAATAGACTGTCCGAAAAATCCTTCGAACATTCCGGGAAATATAGTTAAAATATCTATTTGCATTTTTACACGGTAATTACAAGCCCATCGTAGGCAAGTTGAATGAAGTCGGGCAATTGACGGTTCACTTCTTCATGCAGCCCGATAAAATGGCTTAAATGTGTAAGATAAGCTGCTTCAGGACTAAGCTCTTCCAGCAGGTCCACAGCTTCCTGTACGGAGAAATGGGAGACATGCCGCGAATTTCTCAGTGCATTCAGTACAATGACGCGTGAACCCTTGATCTTTTCCTTTTCACTTTCCGAAATAAAACTTGCATCGGTAATGTATGTGAAATCCCCGATACGGAATCCTGTTACAGGTAACTTGTCATGCATAACACGAATGGGGATAATCTCGACCCCCTGCACGGTGAATGGAGCGTTCTCGATATAGTGGATGGTAAGTTGAGGAGCCCCGAAATAGCGGGTGCATGAAAAAATATACGGAAATTCCGTCTGAATGGCATCCATGACTTGTTTTGTGCCATAGATATCGATTTTCTTATTCAGGACATAATTGAAAGCACGGATATCATCCAGCCCTGCAATATGATCGCGGTGTTCGTGCGTAAAGAACACTGCATCCAGGTTACCGACTCTTTCGCGAAGCATTTGGATCCTGAAATCCGGCCCACAGTCAATTACAAAAATATGAGGACCGATTTCGATCATTACCGAAGTCCGGAGACGCTTGTCTCTGGAGTCAGTGGAAGTGCAGACCGGGCAATCACAGGTTATCACCGGCACTCCAATGGAGGTACCCGTTCCCAGGAAAGTTACCCGGATCGGTTCTGAAAAACATTCGTTCATTTCAGAAAATGAGTTCATCCACCTGGTTTTTATCTATCATGAGTTGATGTTGCATTTCTTCCGGAGAATTGAAAGTTTTCTCCTCCCGGATTTGCTTCTGGAAAAGAACTGTGGCTGTCTTTCCCGACAGTGTAGCCGGCATATCCAAAAGGAAAAATTCGACAAGAGCATCCTTTGAAGAGTTTCCTCTCTTTTTTATGAAGCACATTCCCCGGTAAGAAAATTCATTATCCAGCACGGTTACGGCATAGACTCCGTTGGGGGGAATAAGCTTGTTTTCTTCTTCGATCTGGATGGAAAAGCTGGGAAACCCGATTTCTTTCAGCAGAGGATTGCTTGGCAGCATCTCACCAATGATCATGTAATGATGATTAAGATATGCATTGGCTTTCTGGATATTCCCTTCCAGAAGAGCCTGGCGGATCTTGGTGCTGCTGACGACTTCGTTCTGAATGTCCTGTTCGGGAATCTCTTCAACATCGAAATTATATTCCAATCCAAGTTTGCGAAGTTCTTCGTAATCACCTTCCCGGTTATGCCCAAAATGATGGTTAAAACCGATGACTATCTTCCTGGCATGTAGTTTATTGAGGAGAATATTTTTGACAAACTCCACGGAAGTGATTTTGGAAAAATCAAGGGTGAAATTGACGATAATCAGATTGTCAAGACCTGCTTTATGAAGCAATTCGATTTTTTCCTGTTTCGAATTGATGAGGTACAACTCTTTCCCACTGGTTTCCGGATATAAAACCTTTCTGGGATGCGGATCAAATGTGATCAGTACGGTTTCTCCCCCAATCTCATCGGCAAGTTTTCTTAACCGCTGTAAAATAACCCGATGGCCGATATGAACTCCGTCAAAGGATCCGGTAGTGACAACAGCATTCCGGATTCCGCTACAGTCGTTAAAATCCTGAAATATCTTCACGTGGAGCTTTTCTATTTGAAACGTTCATCGTTTTTTTTGGCATAAAAAGCAACTTTTTCCAGGGAAGTAATCATATCATACTCCTCCAGGAAAACATTAGGTGAAACGTTGAGGGGTTTGGGTGAATAATTCAGGATCCCTTTAATTCCGGAAAGAACGAGTGTTTCAGCGGTAGCGACGGCCTGTTCGGCAGGTACAGTGATAATCCCTATAGTAATATCTTCATTTTTAATGATTTCATGAATCCGGCTGGCTGGATAACACTGAACTCCGTCATAAACCCTGTTAATTTTATCGGGATTTATATCAAAAGCGGCTATGATTTTCAGCTTGGTTCTTTTCCCCTTAAAATAACTGATGATCGCTTTTCCGAGATTTCCAAGCCCGATGACAGCTACATTCTGGCCTTTTTCCGTATCGATAATTTTTCCGATCAGATCGATCAGTTCCTTGATATCGTATCCTTTCCGAAGATTTCCGGAATAGCCGATCAGCATGATGTCCCTTCTGACCTGAACCGGAGTGATATGAAGCATCTGGGCTATTTCATGCGAAAACACATGAGTTTTGTCTTTCGACAGTATCAAATATAAAGTACGCCGGTATTGACTTAGCCGTTCAACGGTTTTATGCGGTAAATGTTTTGTATTCATTCTTCCTGTTTTGGAAATGTAATAATAAATGTACTCCCTTTATCGGGTTCACTTTGTATTTCAATTCTTCCGTTATAAGTATCGGTCAGTTTCTTGACAATCGAAAGACCCAGTCCGCTTCCCGGGATCTGGCGTGTCTTTTCATTTCGTATCCTTACAAAATCCTGGAATAATCTTGACGATTCTTCGCGTGTCATACCGATTCCCGTATCGGTGACCCGGATGATGATCTGCCCGTTATCTTTTTCCAGTTTACAAGTGACGGTTCCTCCGTCTTTATTGTATTTGATCGCATTTGAAATGAGATTATTGAAAATGATCTCCATTTCATCGATATCAGCCTGCATGTGGATATTATCCGGATTATCGACAGATACCCGGATATCTTTCTGGATTGCATAAGGAGTCATGGTATCGATAGCCACTTTAGCAATTTTACCAAGATCCACATCCACGATGATCCTTTCTGCTTTTCCGGATTCAAGTTTTGTAAGATCCAGAAGGTCAAGAATCAATGTACGCATCCCGATAACCCGGTCGAGAGCGCGGTCCAGCATGCCGTCATATTGTTCAATCGGTTCTCCCATTTTATGTTCGCGCGCCATCTTCAGATATCCTTCGATGGCATTCAGTGGGGCTTTCAGCTCATGTGACAAAACCGCCAGAAACTGGAACCTTACCTGTTTGCCTGTATCATGAAGCTTATTGGCCATACTTCTCAGGAAAAGCCTCTTGGTAATATTTTCAATAGAAGATCTCAGCTCCTGCGGAGTAAAAGGTTTCGGGATAAAGTCAAAAGCGCCATCGGTTGTGGCTTTGACGGCCAGCTCAAGAGAAGCATAGCTGGTGATCATAACTACAGTGATATTGTACTGCTTTTTCCGGATGTAATCCAGCACTTCGATTCCCTGGATTCCCGGAAGCTTGTTGTCGAGCAGAAGAATATCCGGATGATCATTTTCGATAATCTCGATTCCTTCTTCACCGGTTGCGGCTTCGAATACTTTAAAATCGAATGCTTCATCCATAAATGGATAATCTACCCGGAAATTACGCAGAATACGGCTTATCCCGCTTCTTATTCCGGGTTCATCATCGATTACGAGAATTTTCAGAGTTGACATAGCTGGGTTGATCTCTATTCAAAAATAACGGAAAAATTACTGGTTATCTCATTGATTTTTCTTTTCATTCAGAAGTTTTTCAATTTCATTTTTCAGGATATCGGTACGGATTCCCTTATCCAGAAAAGCATCGGCACGGATCCATTTCCTGTTGTTCTCATCCTGAATATCAAATGTTATCCCGGTTTCAGCAGCTACTGCAGTGGCAATAATCACAGGAACATCAGGGTATTTCCTCTTTAGTTTATAGCTGAGAACGAAACCGCTATCCTCATTTTCCATCATCAGATCGATAATAGCAATATCTGGCTTGAATTTCTCCAGTATTTTTTCTGCTTCCCGCTGACTTTCGGCTGTTGTTACTGAATATCCGAACTGTTCGAGACGGATTCGCATCTGAAACAAATAGTCAATGTCATCGTCAACCAGCAGAATGTTTTTTTTCAATGTTGTCATGATCTATATGGTTTCTTATTTCCCTCTGGGTATAGTAATTGTAAATGTTGTTCCGGTCGGCCCTTTTGACGGATCGGAGTTGGAATCCACATTGATCCGTCCTCTGTGCATCTTAACGATTCCGTAAATCAAGGGCAATCCCAGACCGGTTCCTTTACCAACCTCTTTTGTAGTAAAGAACGGGGTAAAGATCTTATTCATATTTTCTTCATTAATCCCGGTTCCGGTATCGGATATTTTAAACGTGATCTCTTTTTCGTCTCCTTCAAGTCCGATCAGAAGAATGCCTCCCTGAGGCATTGCTTCCACTGCATTTTTTTCCAGGTTGACCAGAACCTGCATCATTTGGTCGATATCAAAGCTTGCTATAGGATCCTGGATTTTCGATTCAAACCTGACTTCCACTGTGTCGGGTTTGATAATAGAGTTAATGCTGTGCTGGGTGAATTTCACCACATCGGTTGATTGTATGCTGACCTGGTTCTGTCGGGCAAAATTCAGTAATCCACTTACGATTTTCTTGCACCGGTCAGCCTGTTCAACAATCAGACGAAGGTCTTCCCTTTCTGGAGATTCCGATGGAGCTTCATCCATAAGGATATTACTGTACATAGTGATTACTCCCAATGGATTGTTCAGCTCATGGGCAATACCGGCAGAAAGCTGGCCCATATGTGCCAGTTTCTCTGATTGCTTCAGGGCCGCACGTGCCTTAGCCAGTTTTTCATTGGAGATATTAAGATTTTCAATGGAATCATGTAATTTTTCGATGGTATAAGGCAGGCACATTTCTGTTTCAGCAAGACCTTTCAGGATGGCGATGGCATGTTCAATGCAGGTATCGTACCCACAGGCTCCGCAATTCAGGTGATCCTTGGGCTCAAATTTCCCCATGGATTCAAGAACTTTCTGAATGGTTTCCTCATCGGGATTGGCAAACCGGCGGTCTTCCGGTTCAAAATGCTGATGCAGATCGATCGTGGAATATTCAGCAATATCCTTGTTCCATTGCTCAATATCCAGGTTTTTCAGTTTATCGGTGACATAGGATTCGATCCGGGTTCTCCGCGAGAATTTCCTGCCACCCGGTGATGTACCGGGCCCCATGATACATCCTTCACAGCAAAGCAATTCCAGATGCTTGTCTTTTATAAATCCTTCTTCCAGCTCTTTAACGGCTTCCTTGAAGTTGACACGGCCATCTGCAAAAACAGCTTTATTTTCCGGGATTTCTTCATTACTGTTAGTTGCCATGAACATTCCCCGTGTTACCGGGAAGATAGAGCCTCTTCCGGCAAAGGGAGGATCGAATGGAGTAGGAGTGGTTTGCTCCGGAGTGATATTTTTAATGGCAAACATTTCGCGAAGCTCGACAAAGGTCAGCACCTCATCAGTTTCCAGTGATTCAGCTTTCTTGGCAAAACAGGGACCGATGAAAACAACTTTATAATCATTTCCGTATTTCTGCCGGATCACTCTTGCTGTCGCAACCATTGGGGAAACGATGGGAGCGAGCATCGAAGTTAAATCCGGATGGTAATGCCGGATAAAATAGGTAATAGCAGGGCAATCAGAAGAAATATCACCGGAATAATCAGGATTTTTCAGAAGTTTTTCATATTCCCGGGAAACAATGTCTGCGCCGAATCCTACTTCTGTTACCAAACTGAATCCCAGCCGGCGGATCATGCCCACCAAAATATTTGCATCCGGGATTTCTGCAAAATCACCCGGAAAGCTTGGAGCAATGCAGGCTGCGATTTTTTCTTCTGAATCCAGCAGACGGAATACCTCATCAATAGAGCGGAGATAATATTTTGCTCCCTGACTGCATACTTTCACACAATTGCCACAACCAATACACCGGTCATTAATCACCTCAGCCTGGCCATTGATGATTTTAATGGCTTTGACCGGACATTCCCTCAGGCAGGTATAGCATACCCTGCATCTGTCCTTTAAGGTAAATACCAATTGTCGCCGGAATGACTGACTCATAGGTTAATCTTTCAGAGGTTTTTTATGTAAAAAATTCATAGCGGCCGGGCTCAAAGGAGCTTTTAATAATTCATCATAGATCTGGTTAACAATAGGATTCTTATGTGCAGCACGGATCATCTCTTCTTCATCGGCATCGTAAACGGATTTTATCCTGGCACGCAATGATTTTTCATCGGTACCGATAGATTGTCCACCTCCATTCACACAACCCATAGGACAAGCCATGACTTCCACAAAATGAATGTCGTTTTTACCTGCATCAAGTTCTGCCAGCAGTTCACGAAGATTGCTCATCCCGTTCACGACGGCAACACCGAATGTCATTTTTCCAATCTTGATCTTGCCTTCTTTCCTTCCTTTATTTCCTCTCAGTTCGCTGATCCGGTAATTCTTCAGCTCCTGGCCGGTCATCATATAATGCAAGGTTCTGGTAACGCTTTCTGCGACTCCTCCGGCGACTCCGAATAATTTTCCGGAAGATCCATAGGTGCCGAAAGCACCTTCCGTTACTTCAGGTTCAAGCTTAGAAAAATCAATTCCAAAAATACACAGCAGCTTTGCCAGTTCTCTTGTCGTCAATACGGCGTCTACCGGCTTTATGGCAGGATCATCCGAAAGATTTCTGTCTGCTTCTGTTTTTCTGGAGGTACAGGGCATAACAGAAACTGAAAAGATTTGACCGGCAGGGACTCCCGCACGCGATGCATAATGAAACTTAATCAGGTTCCCGATAATCTGTTGAGGAGAAAGAACATCCGAAAGATGTCCCGATAACCGGGGTATGTTCTGCTCTACCTGTAAATTCCAGGAAGGGCAATAGCTTGAAAAGACAGGAAGCTTTTCATTATTCTGAATACGGCGCATCAGTTCTGCCGCTTCTTCCATAACAACAAGGTCGGCACCGAAAGAAGAATCAAAAACATTACGAAAGCCTATTTTCCTCAGAGCAGTACGGAGAAGGTTCAGAATGTCTTTCCCGGATTTAATTCCAAGTTCTTCTCCAATAGAAAAGGGGATCAGGGAAGATAGTTGTATAACGGGAATTACTTTATCATTACCCAATGCATCAATAACGGTTTGTAAGGCCGGCTTTTCGCGGATGGCGCCAGTCGGACAGACGGATATGCATTGACCGCATTTTATGCAGGATTTAAGGTTGAGCCCTTTGTTCTGGGCTGTGCCGATGGAGCTGGTATGGCCCCGGCCAATAAATTCGATGGATTTTACTCCAATGATCTCATCGCAGATCCGGATGCAGCGTCCACAGGAGATGCATTTAGCTGAATCTCTTTCCAGACTTGAACAATTCCGGTCGATCATGACGGAAGGCCTGCGGGAACGGTATCTGCGCTCTGTGACATTTAATTCAATAGCCAACTTCTGCAACTCGCAGTTCCCGGTTCTGTCGCAGTAAAGACAATCATCGGGATGATTGGCAAGCAGCAACTCGACAAGCGTTTTCCGGGCTTTGATAACCCGTGGGGAATGTGTCTTTATGCTCATCCATTCTTCCACGAGTTGCGAGCAGGAAGGAACCAATGATGACCTTCCTTCAACCTCCACTACGCACATTCTGCAGGAACCGGTAGGAGAAAAACCCGGCATGTGGCATAAGGTAGGCACAAAGATCCCGTTACGGTTCAAAAGGGATAAAATGGTCTCACCTTTTTTTGCCGTTACTTTCTGATTGTTTATTTCAACGGTGAAGAACATCGGGGATTATTTAATAAAAATAGCGTTGAATTTACAACTTTCAAAACAGATCCCGCATCCGGTGCATTTTTCATCCACGATGAAATGCGGGTTTTTCGGAACACCGATAATTGCATTTTCGGGGCATTTCTTCTGGCAAATATTACAACCGTTGCAGGAATCCGGATCAATACGGAATGTCCTCAATCCACGGCAGGTTCCTGTCGCACAACGGCGGTCGAAAATATGCTCTTCAAATTCTTCGCGAAACCATTTCAGGGCACTGAGAACAGGGTTTGAGGCATTCTGCCCTAACCCGCAAAGAGATGTGTCATGAATAACATTCGCAAGATTTTCCAACTGAACTACACCCTTGAAACGTTCGAGGGTTTCATGATTCGATTCTTCTCTTGGTTTCCGGGTAATGGCTTCCAGAATTTCGTAGATCCTTCGTGTTCCTTCCCGGCAGGGGATACATTTACCGCAGGTTTCATTACGGAGAAAATCCATATAGTATTTGGTCATATGGACCATACAAACTTTTTCATCCAGAATGACCAATCCACCTGAAAATATTGTAGCTCCGAGTTCCCGGAGGGATTCAAAGCCGGTAGAAACATCAAGCCTGGATTCCGGCAGACAGATACCCAGCGGCCCTCCGATCTGGATGGCTTTTATTTTCCTGCCTTCCGGAGCGCCGTTGCCGATTTCATAAACGATATCGCGGAAAGTAGTTCCCATTGGGACTTCAATAAATCCTTTACGATTGACTTTGCCGGCAAGAGAGAAAAGCTTGGTTCCTCTGCTGCTGGGAGATCCTAAGGTACGAAACCATGCCGGACCGTTTTCAACGATTGCCGGGACATTAACCAGCGTTTCCACATTGTTCACGACCGTAGGCCGGTTGAATAATCCGGTTTCAGTAGGGTAGGGCGGTTTCGACCAGGGCATTCCCCTCTTGCTTTCGAGACTCCGAATAAGAGCGGTTTCCTCTCCACATACAAAAGCACCGGCACTCTGCACGATATGAATATTAATGCTAAAACCGCTTTCAAAAACATTTTGTCCGAGAATATTATACTCTTTAGCCTGTCGGATGGCTTCCCGGAGAATGTTCACTGCCCTGGAATAATCGGATCTGACATAGATATATGCATTTCCGGCTCCGACAGCATAGGCGGCTATGGCAATTCCTTCCAGAAGACGATGCGGGTCGCCTTCTGCCAGTGCCCGGTCCATGAATGCTCCCGGATCACTCTCTTCAGCATTACATATGATATATTTCTGCTCGCCTTCCGTATTTAAAGCATTTTTCCACTTCTTCCCGGTCAGGTAACCTCCGCCACCCCGTCCGCGGAGTTCACTTTGTTCCATAAGATCACAGACATTCACGGGAGTGTAATTCAATACGATCTTATAAAAGGAACGGTATCCTCCGTTAGCAATATAATCTTCAATAGAATGGGGCGATATGACTCCGGTATCTTTCAGAATGACCCGTTGCTGGTTGATAAAGAAAGGATGCAGGTGAATAAATGGAATATTGGCCCACATCTCCTGTTTAGGATTTTTATACTGCCCCAGAATAGATTCATAATTCACAGTTTTATTCAAAACCGAAGAAAGAAGGTCATCCACCCGATCGGCTGTAACCCGTCCAAATGAGAGCCGGGCTTTCCCCGGAATCTGGACATCCAGAATTGGCTCTTCAGTCCAGAAGCCATTGCTCCCGACTTCTACAATATCCGCATCAATGGAATGATCCTTGATATATTTTTCAACCGCTTCCAGGGTTTCCATCGCTCCGGATGCAATTCCCGATGTTCCTGTTTCAATAAAAACAGTGGGCTTAATGACTTTTTCCCTGCGAAGGATGGACAGCTTTTCAGAATCTTCTTTTGAATAGTCATTAGCCAGATTCGTAAGGACTGAATCGATCAGAAAGGAACGTGTTTCTTCAGATATGTTCGTTTTCATGGCAATTGGTTATTCTGTGAGTGATTCCAAAAGCCGGGATAGCTTTTCTTCAGTCATTTTTGTGTAAAACTTACCATTTACCTCAATAACCGGTGATTGATGACAGGCTCCGAAGCAATGTATGATCTCGATGCTGAACTTCCCGTCACGGCTTGTCTGACCTGGTTGTAAATGGGTGAGCTTTTCCAACGACTGCAAAAGGGAAGAGGAACGTTCCAGTTGACAGGCCGTCCCGCTACATACCTTGAAATGAAATTTCCCTTTGGGAATCAGACGAAACTGGTTGTAAAAGGTGGCTACTCCATATACTTTATTAATTGGCAAATTAAAATGCTCACCAGCCATACGAAGTAATTCTGGCGAAAGATAACCGGACTCTTCCTGCATTTCCTGTAATAAAGGAAGTAAAAGATCCTGCCGGTCAGAAGGGTATTTCTGAAAAAGAATATTCAGTTGCTCTTCCATTTTATGATGTATTTTAAGCCTAAGACAAATATCCGCATATGACATCACTCATAGCAGTAAAAATCGGATATAGCCTTATACAAAAATAAAATAATTATCTGGATTATTAATAATTTACCTGTGAAAAAATTAGCATTGTTATTATATAAACAATTGAACTTATAACGAAAATTACTTCCTGATCCATATAAATTAAGCTATTTATTTGTATTTTTGATCGGCAAGCCTTGAATAGCATTTTTATAATATATTAAAAATCAATATAATGGCAGATCCGTTATTCGGAATAAAAAAGGACAAATGCATCCAGTGCTATGCCTGTGTACGCATTTGTCCGGTAAAAGCCATTAAAGTAGATCCTTCCACCGAATTTCCGGATATCCTTTCCGAACGATGCATTGGTTGTGGAAGTTGTTTCCGGATGTGTCCTGCTTCTACCATTCATTATCGAAGCTCATTGGAAGAAACCAAAGCTATTCTGGCTTCAGGCAATAAAGTAGCTGCAATCTGCGACCCTTCCATATCCGGTGAATTTGACGATATAACCGACTACAGGAAATTCGTGGAAATGATCCGGCAGCTTGGATTTACGTATGTTTCAGAAGCCTCTTTCGGGGTGGATTTAGTTGCTGACCAGTACCGGAACCTTTTTGAAGAATTTCACGGGAAATATTACATCATGTCCAACTGTCCGGCAGTGGTATCTTTCATTGAAAAATACTATCCTTCACTGATCAATAACCTGGCTCCGGTCGTCAGTCCGATGATAGCTACTTCCAAGGTGGTCCATCAGCGGTACGGAAATGATGTCAAAACGGTTTTTATTGGCCCTTGCATTGCCACCAAGGATGAAGCGCTCCTGTATGAAGGAGATGGGAAGGTGGATTCCGTATTGACTTTTACGGAGCTGAGGCAATTGTTTGAAGAATTTAATATCCGGGAAAGCCAGCTTGAATTCTCGGATTTTGATCCTCCCCTGGGATATAAAGGATCTCTTTATCCCCTAAGTAATGGAATCATTCAAACTGCAGGCTTGAATGAAGATCTGCTGACAGGCAGGATTATCACGACCGAAGGACGGAATAATATGCTGGATGCTGTCAGTGAATTTGATACACGGATTGATACGATCCAGCGTCATTTTAATATTTTTTATAACGAAGGCTGTCTTATGGGACCGGGAACTTCTCCGTCGGGCAAAAAATTCCTGCGCAGAACCCTGGTCATCGATTATGCCAACAAGCGGCTGAAAAATTTTGATTACCCTAACTGGGAAAAAAATAAAAAGGATTTATCTCTTCTCGACTTTTCCCGCACTTTCCATGAAAACGACCAGCGTCTTCCCGATCCGGATGAAGAAGTAATCCATGAAATCCTGAAAAGGATCGGAAAAGAAGAGCAGTTGAAAAACCATATCGGATGTGAATCCTGCGGATATACATCCTGTCGCGAATTCGCTGTGGCCATTGCACAGGGTCTGGCTACTACCGAAATGTGCCAGAGCTACACCGCAAGCAACCGTCAGGAATATATCCAGACATTACGGTCGACGAATGATAAACTTGCAAAGACTCAGGCAGCGCTGAAAGATTCGGAAGAAAAAGCCCGGCAGGAACGTGAAATGGAGAAGCAAACATCGGAAGCCATTGATGCCATGCTTCAGAAGCTGATTTCCGGTGTCGTAATAGTAGATGAAAACCTGCGTATTACTCATTCCAATAAAGCATTTGTACGGATTCTTGGTGAGGAAGCGGCCATGGTGGATGAGGTCATACCCGGACTTGTCGGGGCCGATCTGAAGTCTTTGCTGCCGGTTCCTTTCTATAAGCTCTTTTCATTTGTCCTCAGCGGAGGTGAAGATATTGAAGACAGGGATGTTCGTTTCGGTGAAGGTGTTTTAAGTGTTTCCATTTTTACTATTACAAAGATGAAGATGGTTGGTGCGATTATCCGGGATCTTTACAAGCCTGAGATGAAAAAGGAGCAAATCGTACGCCGTCTTTCGGAAGTAGTGGACCAGAATTTTGAAATGGTACAAAAAATAGCATTCCTGCTGGGAGAGGGGGCAGCCAAAACGGAAAAGCTTCTCAATTCAGTCATTGAATCCCAGCAAACACCGCCCAAGAAACCGGAGATCTGAAGTGGATGAAAGTTTTTACATCGAAGTGAATTGCCAGCAAAAATGTCATGCCGAGGCACGTGTCTGCGGAGATGTCTTTTATTCCCGTCGGATTAAAGAGGAAGAAAGAACCATCATAGTACTTGCCGATGGGATGGGACATGGAATAAAAGCCAATATTCTGGCTACTCTTGCATCTACTCTTGCCGTTAATCTTACCGAAGAGCATAAAAGCGTTGAAAAGATCGCTTCGATCATCATGAATACACTTCCGGAGGACAGTGTCCGGAAGATGAATTTCTCCACCTTTACCATTGTTGAGATTAATGCCGAAGGGGTCGTAAATATCCTGGAATACGAAAACCCGCAGACCCTGGTAATGCGCGGTATCCGGCTATTGGAACCTGAATGGAACTGCATCGTGTTGGAAACCGAAAAATCTTCCAGGAAAGAAGTGCTGACGTGTTCTTTCACAGCTACCAAGGAAGACCGTGTGATCTTTTGCAGCGATGGCGTGGTACAATCGGGACTGGAAGGGGCTATGATGCCTTCGGGGTGGGGGATGGAGAACCTGACCCAGTTTGTTATGGATTCAATCCATGAAGACCGCACGGTGTCTGCGGAAAAACTTGCCCAGAAAGTTGTCAATAAAGCGAACCAGAACGACCATTTCATGCCCCGCGACGATATCAGCTGTGCCGTCATCTATTTCCGGGAACCCCGAAAACTCATGCTTTGCACAGGTCCCCCTATCAATCCCGCGGATGATAGAGAATTTGCGGAAATATTAGCACAATTCGAAGGAACAAAGATCATTAGCGGTGCAACTACAGCAGAAATTATTTCCAGGGAATGGAAAAAGGAAATTACTGATTCCACTGAATTTTTCGATCCGGAACTGCCGCCCTTTTCCTCTATGGAAGGGGTGGACATTGTGACCGAAGGCATTCTGACGCTCAGTAAAGTTCATGAGATATTAAAAACACATAACAACGGTATTGTGTTGGGAAAAGGTCCTGCAGATCAGATTGTTAAAATGTTGCTGGGGTCGGATGAGATTCATTTTCATATCGGGACCAGTATTAACCCTGCTCATTGGGATCCCTCATTTCCTTCAGATCTGGAATGGAGAAGAACGATTGTTCACCGGATTGCCCGTGTTCTGGAAGAAAAATTCCTGAAGCAGGTTTTCATGAAATTTTTCTGACCCTATAAAAATGAAAACCCCGCAGAATTATAAATACTGCGGGGCATCACCACTAAGTATTAACCAAAAAACGAAACTAGTTGCGGTATTCAGCAACAATGTCTTTTACTCCATCGGGAGATACACGGCCGTATACTTTTTCACCTACCATTACGACCGGTGCCAATCCACAGGCACCAACGCAACGCAGGCAACTCAGTGAAAATTTACCGTCGGGTGTAGTCTGTCCAACCTGAATCTTCAGTATTCTGCGGAATTCTTCCAGAACTTTTTCAGCTCCTCTGACATAACAGGCAGTGCCAAGGCATACCGAGATTGGATGTTCCCCTTTCGGGGTCATGGTAAAGAAGGAATAGAAAGTAACAACCCCATAAACATGGGCTACTGAGACGTTCAGTTCCTTTGCGATCACTTCCTGTACTTCCGCCGGGAGATATCCGAATATACTCTGGGCTTTATGAAGGACATTGATCAGTTCGCCCTTATCATTATTGAATGATTTGCAAACTTCTTTCAGCTCCTGGAGTTTAGTCTCCGATAATTTAATTATGGCCATGATCCAAATTTTTTAAATTATTCCTCAATAAAAACACTTGCACTCTTGTCGAAATAGTGGGTATGAAGCAGTTGGTGAGATTTTTCACCGAGTGGTTTCCCGAGGAATTCTTTATATAGTTCAATAATAAATGGGTTTTCGTGTGATTTACGGATCGGTTTGTTGGCATCTTCGCGGTAAAGCGCTGCTGCACGTTTTTTAAGGATTTCGGAATCACCATGATGGTAAGGTTGTCCGCCACCACCGATACATCCGCCGGGGCAAGCCATGATTTCGATGGCATGGAAATGATTCCGGCCTTCTTTGATGTCTTCCAGCAGTTTCCTTGCATTTCCCAATCCGTGGGCAATACCTATATTTATAGGTAGTCCATCAAAATCGATCGTTGCATGACGGATATTTTCAAATCCTCTCAGTTGGTTGAAATCGACTTTATCAAGCTTTTTACCGGTATATACTTCATAGGCAGTACGGCAGGCCGCTTCAATAACACCACCGGTTGTCCCGAAGATAACACTTGCACCGGTGGATTCACCCAGTGGTGCGTCAAATTCTTCATCCGGCAGAGCCATAAAATCAATATTTGACTGTTTAATCAGATGAGCCAGTTCACGGGTTGTGATAGAGTAGTTTACATCCGGATCGCCGTTCATCTTGAATTCTTCACGTTGGCATTCGTACTTCTTGGCTACGCAAGGCATTACGGATACCACAATCATATTCTTGCGGTCTATACCAAGCTTTTTCGCAAAGTATTCCTTTGCAACAGGCCCGAACATTTGCTGCGGGGATTTTGCAGTAGAAGGAATATCTCTCAGTTCAGGGAATTGATGTTCGAAAAAGTTAACCCAGCCCGGGCAACAGGATGTCAGGATAGGAAGTCTGACAGATTTGTCACCCTTCAGGTAACGGGTAAGACGATCGAGAAGTTCGCTGCCTTCTTCCATGATCGTAAGGTCAGCTGCAAAGTCAGTGTCAAAGACATAGTCAAATCCAAGTCGTTTCAGTGCTGCAACCATCTTACCTGTTACGAGGGTACCTGGCTCGAGGCCAAATTCTTCTCCTAAAGCAGCACGGACAGCAGGAGCGGTTTGAATAACAACCGTCTTTTCCGGATCCGCCAGTACATTGATGACGTTACGGGAGTGGTCGACTTCTGTAAGAGCGCCCGTCGGACATACGGAAACGCATTGTCCGCAATAAGTACACGGGGATTTTTCCAGGTTCATTTCGAACGCCGGGGCAACTACTGCCATAAAACCTCTGTTGACCGCTGAAAGAGCGCCTACTGTTTGTACGTCGTTGCACATCATCTCACAACGGCGGCACATAATACATTTGTCGACATTACGAATAATGGCAGGGGATGTATCTTTACGATAAGTGGATTGTGCGCCCTGATAAGGGATTTCACGAACGCCAAGTTGTTCTGCCAGTTTCTGGAGTTCACAATTTCCAGCTTTGGGGCAGGTCAGACATTCTGCGGGATGATCTGAAAGGATAAGTTCCAGAACAGTTCTCCGTGCGTTTAATACCCTTATGCTATGGGTTTTCACAACCATTCCGTTATCTGCACGGGTTGTGCAGGCGGGTGCCAGATTGCGCCGTCCCTGTACTTCGACTACACAAATACGGCAACTCCCGGGCCGGTTTTCGATATGCATATCCTTGAGCTCAAAAAAGCACAAGGTAGGTATATCTATGCCAACAGTTTTGGCAGCTTGTAATATCGTTGTTCCTTTTTCGACTTCAGTCTCTTTTCCGTCGATGGTCAGTTTCACCAGTTCCATGTTTCACGCCTCCTTAATTAATATAGATCGCATTGAACTTGCATTTTTCCATACAGGCACCGCACTTAATACATTTATCCTGATCAATGACATGTGCCTGTTTACGTTCACCGCTGATTGCGTTGACAGGGCAATTCCGTGCACATAAAGTACAGCCGATGCAATTTTCCGGAATGATGTAATACTTCATCATCGCTTTGCAAACTTTTGCACGGCATTTCTTTTCGGTAATGTGCTCGATATATTCATCCATGAAATTGTCCATGGTTGATAATACGGGATTCGGTGATGTCTGACCGAGTCCGCAAAGAGAAGAGTCCTTGATTACTTTGCTAAGGTTTCTCAGTTTGTCGAGATCTTCCGGAGTTCCGTTTCCCTGGGTGATTCTTTCAAGGATTTCATGTAATCTCTTGTTGCCGATACGGCAGGGAGAGCATTTTCCGCAGGATTCTCCGACAATAAAATCGAGATAAAATTTAGCGATGGATACCATACAGTCATCTTCATCCATGACAATCATACCACCGGAACCCATCATGGAACCGGATGCAATAAGGTTATCATAGTCGATTGGGGTATCCAGGTGTTTTGCTGTCAGGCATCCACCGGAAGGACCACCTGTCTGGACTGCTTTAAATTGCTTTCCGCCTTTGATACC
>JAUZOW010000200.1 GCA_030706225.1 Bacteroidota bacterium
CGGCTTGAGACGGTTCAACAATTGTCTGCGGGTAATCATGCAAGCTCCGCATTGAATAACAAGAGAATATTCCTGAATCGGCCGGGGAAGAGCTGAAAGGCCGGCTACCGCATCAAATTCCAGTTTTTTACCTGTAAAATTGCTTATCCAGCGCGGAATCTTGGTTCTGCCGATATCATCGCAGGTTACATGATGTGAACACGACTCGAGGATCAAGACACGGTCACCATCTTTCAATTTTGAAATCGCAGGTGTTCCCTGAAGATAATGCTCAAAATCACCTTTCTGCCGGGCGAGTATGATGCTAAAGCTGGTCAGGGGTATCTCTTCCGGGATGGCAGCATCTGCTTTCGGAAAAACCTGACTGTCGGTAATGGCCAGCGCCGGTTTGGGACACATCTTCCGGTAAAATGAATCCACATCTCTTTCCTTACAAACTACGGCAATTCCGTCATGATCCAGGATATCCCGGATCACCTGTACCTGGGGAAGAATCATCCTGCCCTCGGGAGCTTCAATATCAATCGGGGTAATCAGCAATACGACATCACCCTGGGTGATAAGATCGCCGATAAGAGGTTTTTTCTGAAACGCGGTCTCCGGCATTTGTTCCCGGATTGTCCGTATAATTTCATCTCTGCCATCCGCTTTCAGAGAGCTGAAGCCAATAACCGGAACCGAATATTTTGTCCGTATCGCTTCGGCCAATGAAGGATCCAGCGGATCTTCATCCTGTTTATTGTGAAGAATAAAAAAAGGAATATCCTTCTTACGAAATTCGGAAATGATTTCCTTTTCCGGTCCCGAAAAATCGTTGTGAATGATCAGCAGGATCGCCATATCAATAACATCCATCACCTCATGGGTACGCGCAATACGTTTCTCACCCAGTTCACCGGTATCGTCAATCCCGGCAGTATCAATCAGAATGGCAGGTCCTATCCCTTCGATCTCAAGGGATTTCCTTACCGGGTCGGTAGTAGTGCCCGGAACATCCGAAACAATAGCAATGTCCTGCCCGGTCAATGCATTAATAAATGAACTTTTCCCATTGTTCCTACGACCAAAAATACCAATATGAGGTTTTGTATCTCGTCCTTTTTTCATATTCTAAAATAACTTTTTTACTTTTTTTTTAATCCGGCAGATCGTTCAGCTGATAGCCCAGCTTCAGCAGGTTATCGGGCCGGAGAAATTCCCGGATATCCTCCTCCGTAAGAAGTTTCATTTCCTGGTTTGCCTCAAACACGTTGCATTTCCTGGTTTTCATGATCCGGGCCAGTTCCGATGCCTTATGGTATCCAATATGTGGAACCAGTGCGGTTGTTATCGAAGGACTCCGGAAAAGCTTATCATTACTGGTTTCCGAATGCACCACCAATTCCTGTATTAAATTATCTTTCAATGTTTTATCACATGAAATCAAAAGACGGATGCTTTCCAGCATGGCATGACCTATTAAAGGCAGATATGCATTTAGTTCCAGGCATCCCATCCCGCAAAGATTACTTACCAGAATATCGTTTGCATAAACCCGGTGGGTTGCACTGATAACAAATTCCGGTATAACCGGATTGATTTTCCCAGGCATAATGGAGCTTCCTACCTGCTTCTGAGGAATCTCCACTTCTTTATTCCCTAAAAGATCGGAGCCCAGCAAACGCAGATCGGAAACCATTTTTTCAAGGTTAACTGCATGCGCTTTCAGAATGGCATGGACTTCGACAAACGAATCCAGATTAGAAGTTGCATCGGGAAGATTCTCGCTCCGGGCAAGAGCCAATCCGGTAATATTCCGGAGGTTGGGAACCACTTGCATTATAAAAAACCGGGGTACTGCAATTCCGGTACCCACAGCGCTTCCGCCCAGGTTCACCAGCTTTATACGCTCAAAGCATTTGGAAATTCTCCACCAGTCACGGGATAATGCTTCGCTGTATGAGCCGAACAATTTTCCGAAGGAAGTAGGAACGGCTTCCTGCATCTGGGTATATCCTATCCGAAGGTCATTGCGATGTTTATTCTCTTTTTCCTCTACTTTAGCACGAAGCTCATTGACAGCCTTTTCAAGTTCATTGAACATCTTCATCAGCGCCACTTTCAATGAAGTCGGAATGACATCATTGGTCGACTGGAAAATATTGGCATGAACGATCGGATCGATCCATTTATAATCTCCGGGTTCATGTCCAAGGCGGATTAAAGCGACATTTGCAATAATCTCATTGATATTCATATTAATACTCGTACCTGCACCTCCTGAAATACCGGGAACGATAAACTGATCGGAATACTTACCTTCTGCAACCTCCCCTGCCGCATCTATCAATGCGTCGATGATTTCATCATCAAAAAGATCCATCTTCCGGGCTTTCTCCGGGTATTTTTCTATGGAAGCTTTTTTAAAATCCGCATACGTAAGATAGCAGGCTTTTTTAACCCAGCCTACTGCCCGGTACCATTCGGTGGCAAAGGGAGTGTTGTCGGGAAAGTTCTCACAGGCCCGGAGGGAATGAATGCCGTATAATGCCTTTTCAGACAAATCCTTTGTTCCTAAAAAATCTTTCTCCTTTCTCATATCAAGAGATTAGGAATTTAAAAATTAAGTAATTTTACGAATTCTTCTTATGGCGAACGCACAATTTGAAA
The DNA here is from genome assembly GCA_030706225.1 of Bacteroidota bacterium. Taxonomy (GTDB): domain Bacteria; phylum Bacteroidota; class Bacteroidia; order Bacteroidales; family FEN-979; genus JAUZOW01. The sequence continues at coordinate 2,650 of JAUZOW010000200.1, forward strand.
AAATTATTTTGTCTCATACTGCTACTACTTCTATCCAGGTCGCTGTTTGCTCAGATTGATAATACATTCTGGTTTGTTGCGCCGGAAGTTTCTTCCAATCATGGAGACAGACCGATTTTTATCCGGGTATCCACCATGGAAGATTCGGCAACCGTTACCCTGAGAATGCCTGCCAGTCCTTCTTTTTCAACAATCACCCAAAGTATTCCTGCAAATTCAACCTATTCGTTTGCTCTTACATCTTTTATCGATAGTATTGAAGATAAGCCCGCCGACCATGTCCTCGACAGAGGGTTGCAATTGTCCTCCACCCACCTGGTGACCGCATATTACGAGGTGGCAAATGAGAGTAATCCTGAAATTTTTCCTTTTAAAGGCAAAAATGCCCTGGGAACTGAATTTTATATTTCAGGGCAAACAGATTATAGAAATTACCCGAATAAGGGAACTGAAGCTTTTGATATTATCGCTACCGAAGACAGTACCTGGATCACGATCACACCCACTCTGGATATTGTCGGACATGAAGGAGGTGTACCGTTCCGGATCATGCTGAACAAAGGGCAGACCTATTCCGCCCGTACGATGATCACCACCCCATCCGCCTCTCTGGCCGGCAGCCACGTCGTATCTAACAAACCCATTGCCATCACAATCAGTGATGATTCCATTGAAACAGGAGGATA
>JAUZOW010000201.1 GCA_030706225.1 Bacteroidota bacterium
ATTATCGGAAACCGAAATGGTCTTGAAGTCACCGTAAAGAAGCGGCATACTTGAGGTACGGGTATGAATGAGTTTGGATACGGTTTCTTTTAGTCTGTTTTCCTGCGGTGTAAGATTTTCGAATTTCATCATCCTCCGGTTGTCGGGATCGTTGGCACCGGGCATTCCATATTCATCTCCATAATAAATCGTGGGAACACCCGGAATAGTCATGTTGAAAGCGATCAGGGAAGCCAGCTTGTTGTAACCGATGGTATCTTTTACTTCAATATCGCGTTTCCATCCGGCTTCATGATCATCTTCATTAAATCCTAAAGCGCCGGAAGCAAAAGAAATAAAGCGGGGGAGATCCTGATTTCCCGTGATATTACCCATCAGCGAATGTTCTCCGAAATAATTAAAACTTTCCTGAAGTGAGTAACTCAGGTCTTTAAAGGATGTATTATCTTTTGCAAAGACGTTACGGGCATCGAAATAGAGGTCGAAATCGAACTGGGCATCCAGCATACCAGGTCCAACATAGCTTGAAATCAGATCTCTGCTTCCAAAGGATTCACCGATCTGGTAAACGGGTCTTTCATCTTCAGCAACCACCTGCTCTTTTAGTTTTTTAGTAAGAGTACGCCAGTAAATTTCAGGAACATGCTTACATGCGTCATGGCGGAAACCGTCAAATTTATATTTCTTGATCCAGTATAAAGCGGAATCCGACATAAGGTTAAAGACTTCCGGACGGGAAAGGTCAAGAGTCGGAAGAAATTCATCAAACCAGGTTGTCAGTCGTTGTTCGTTCCACAGACGGAGGTTCTTTCTTTTATCAGGAAGGATCAGCGGTGTAGCCCAGTCGGGGTGTGCTTTATAGATCGCGCAGGACTGATGTACATGATTGGAGACATAGTCCAGCAAAACGTTCATGTCGCGGCCATGAGCTTTGTCAATCATCTTGGTAAGTACATCCGGAGTTCCGAAATGATTGTCAATGGAAGTCAATGTAACCGGCCAGTAACCGTGATATCCTGAATATTTCCGGTGAGGTGCAATGTATTCAGCCCAGGCGTCCGGAGGATTCTGGGTAATAGGGGAGATCCAAAGGGTATTTACTCCGAGATCTTTGAAATATCCGTCTTCGATTTCCTTAAGAATACCGGCTATATCGCCTCCCTGGAAATTCAGTTTTTTATCGACTTCAGGATCTTTCAGTGGTGCATCATTTTTAGGATCTCCGTTTTTAAAACGGTCAACCATCATAAAATAAATGACCATAGTATGGAGGTCGCTGCGGGTCAGATTTTTTACATTAGTCAGTACCTTACCTTTTTCCAGGGGTACCAGGATTTCATTGGAAGTCCCCTGTGCATTGGAAGCCCAGACGCGGATAAAGGAACGATCGAAATCACGAGCTTTTCTGGGAACTTTAATGACGATCCCTGTAGAATCTTTTTTCCAGAATGTTGAATCCAGTGAATAATTCTGCCAGAAAACAAAAATATTCTGTGCTTCATTCTTTAATCCGATGGTCAATTTATGCTTTTCAGCCTTGTAGGTATAAAGGTTAGGAGCTCCAACCGGGTTAATGGATCCGACATTCATAACGGAATTATTACCGCCGTTTCCATTGTCGTGCTTTTCCGGATTTGCCGGGTCAAGCATCCATTTCCCGTCGGCAACGATCTGATACTGATACTTTCCGGGGAAAAGAAGCAGATCTGTTTGCCAGATGCCGTCTTTGTTGCGAAGCGGGGTTTTTGCGGGGACCCAGTCGTTCATATCACCGGTTAATTCAACTTTTGTATATTTCTTGTCTTTCGGGTCGAACGTGAAGTGTTGCCAAACTTTACGTGATCTTTCCAGCATCAGGGAATAGGGATATCCTTTCATCCAGACGGTCATGACAGACAGCCTTGGGACCGGTTTCTGGCGAATCGTGATAATCATTTCCGCTGAATCCGGAGTGATTCTGAAGGTCATGGTTTTATCCAGGAATACTGAGTCAATCTTATTGGGATGCCTGAAATAATCGCCAAGCTCGATCACTGTGGAATCGGGTTGCATGGCAATGGGTGTGGCAATGCCCAGGATTTCCGGATCCTTGGCAACGCGGATATCATTATTGCTTTTACATCCGCAGATCAGTAATGCCGCAATTACAAAAGTCAATGCGGCCGTGTGTTTGAGTAAAGAAGTAAATTTTTCCATATTTATTTTGAATTATTATTTTCATTTCCGGATTCTTCCGGATTTAAAAACTCAACAAGAGGATAACGTATATGCGCTTTCCAGTTTCCCCAGCTATGCCCATCGTGCCATTGACGATAGGTAAATCCCAGATGATTTCCCTGAAGGATATCTATAAAATTTATTACACGGGGGATCAGAACCGGTAAGTCATAGCTTCCAATATCAAGGTAAAACAGTATTCCGGAAACATCTGGATTTTGGACCAAAGGCAGGATGTCTTTTTCCACATTGCTGGATTGTGCTATCACCCGGCCAAAAGAACCGGGGTGGTCCAATGCAATATAAACCGAAATGTTTCCACCGTTGGAAGAGCCGGCAATGATACGTTTCCGTGGATCCCTGCTAATGTTGTACTTGGCTTCAATGACCGGCATGACAGTTTCCAGGATGAATTTCGAATAATCTTCCTTTAATCTGCCTGCATATTCTTCTTCCCGTTCCACAGGAGGAATAAAGACACCGATAACCGGTTCGATCTGCTGTCCGGCAATTAAGTAATCCAAAACATTCTGAATAGCTCCGTATTTGATGTAATCGGTACCGTCATTAAAGACAATGACCGCGTATTCTCTGCTATTCCGTTCATAATACGGCGGAAGGTAAATGGTAAGGATCCTGGGTTTTATATTCCCGGTAGGAAATTCGGCATCTACCATTGATCCGTGAGGAATTTCCGGATGATAAAGGATTTCCGGAGGGACAATGTAATCCGGCATCTTCAGTTCAGAGTTGGTTCCTGCGCCACCGGCACATGAATCCGGATTAGAGGGATCCTTAATCCAATGATCCCGGTTTATGACAAACTTGTAATCGATACGGGCATCTCTTTCAAATTTCCTGGAAGCAAACCATAAATTAGTTCCTTCGGAATGAGCAAGAGGGAAAGTGGGGGCCCATCCGGTAAAATCTCCGGCGATGGAAACAGAATCAGCTTCTCCGAAATAGAAGAAGCTGCATGTGGAATCGATACCGGTTAATGGGAAAGTTGTATGGACAGCCCGGAAGCTATCGACTTTTATTTGGCGTTCTGACCGGGGTAAAGTGGAAAGATAACGGAAAAAAGAAGAAGGGTCCATTCCGGCCGAAGTCCCTGCCA
>JAUZOW010000202.1 GCA_030706225.1 Bacteroidota bacterium
AAACCGGTAATATTGGCTTCAAGCTCTTTTTTATCTGTTGGATGGAAAATCGTTTTGACTCCCTGAAGGCGTGCATAGGAATGATCATTCTTATTCTTTGAAAGAACAAAATAGGAAGAACCTTCACCCGCCAATGTTCCCGGTGTTCTGTACTCCAGAAGCCTGAGATTGCTTTCCGGTTCTTGTTTCAGGTCTCCCAGCCGCCGGATGATGTGAAGATGATTCAATGTCATTTCATCGATTCCACCGGCAAGAATATTTTGTGCTGTTCCTTCCTCAATCTGCATTAATGCATCCTGGAGTGTGCTTTCAAAAGAGAAGATTCTGTGGACATACGTCGAGTTGTAGTTGTGGCATTTCAGGATGATGGCGATTTGGGAGCTTATGGTATTATAGGTCGACTGGATAAAGGGAGTAGGATAGAAGATCGTATTTTCGTCATGGATAGAGGAAAGAATCTTTTCCGTATCCTCCACACTTCCCAGGCCTGTCCCGGTAATAATGGCATCCGGCTCTGAAATGCCCGCATCCCGGATACACATCAGCGCAGAAGTTATGCCCATCTTGATCAGCCTGCTCATTCTCCGGGCTGCCAAAGGGTCAATGAATTCTTTATAATTCGGCTCAATGCATTTCAGGAATTCGGTATTATGCTCTGTGATTTCCGTAAGGAAATCGCTGGTTCCTGCTGTTTTCTGCGGTGAGATGATGCCGGTTCCGTTTATATAAGCCATAGAGAGAAATGAAGTTATTCAGTTTTTTGATATTTACGGAAGATCAGGGAGGTATCGTTGCCTCCGAACCCGAATGAGTTTGACATGACCGTATTTACCAGGACATTTTTCAGCATTTGAGTTGTTACCTGGAATGAAAGGTCCTTCATGGGTTCTGTGATGTTCAGGCTGGGCCAGATAACATTATTTGACATAGCCAGGATCGAAATGATGGCTTCGATTGAACCTGCTGCACTGGTGGTATGGCCGGTAAAGGGCTTTGTTGAGCTGACTTTTGGGATTGCTGAGTTGAAGAGCTTTTCAATGGCTCTGCCTTCGGCAATATCATTGTTATCGGTTCCTGTGCCGTGAGCATTGATATAATCAATTCCGGAAGGCTCCAGTTTGCTCATATCCAGTGCTTTTTTCATAGCCAGATAAGCTCCGATGCCATCCGGTGAGGATGCCGTCTGATGAAAAGCTTCACAGGCATTCCCCCAACCGGCAAGCTCGCAATATACATGACGGTCTGAAACAGCAGCTGCTTCTTCCGATTCCAGAATCAAATATGCTGAACCCTCACCTAATGTAATTCCGTTACGTTTTTCATCAAACGGCTTGCACGGCTCTTTATCCAGGATTTTTAAAGCATTAAAGCCATGAAGATGAAATTTGGTAAGGGATTCACATCCCCCTGCAATGACCCGGTCAAGATAACCCTGACGAATCATCCGGGCGCCAAGAAGTATAGCATTGGCTGAAGAGGAGCAAGCCGTGCTGATGGTCGTTATATAATCCCTGATATTCAGGAACATGGCAATCTTTTCCGTACTGTCGGCACAATCGTAGGAATCAATGTAAGCATTCCGGTGATCATTGGTTAAGAAATCGTTGTAGAATAGTTCACAACGATCCATACCTCCAACAGTTGTGCCCGAAATAAGACCGGTGTGCATGCGTGGCAACTGATCCAGACGGGCATCCTGAAATGCTTCATGAGCTGCAACCATTCCCATCAGAGCATTTCGGGAATATCCTTCTTTGGCAGGAATTCCTGCAATAAGAAAAAGTTCTTCCAGAGAATGTCTGACTTCAGCTACCGGAATAATGTCACGCAACAGGGTGTCAATATATTGAATCTTTCCTATTCCCGACTTTCCCTGACTCAGGGCCGAAAGGTTTTCTGCCAGATCATTCCCGAGACTTGAAATAATTCCCAACCCGGTGATAAGAATTCTTTTGCTCATCAGGATTTTTGATGCTCTGTAATATATTCAGCCATCGTACGGATGGAATAGAAGATCTTTTTTCCATCCTTCGGATCTTCAATCTTCAACCCATAATTTTTTTCAAGAAGTACAATAAGCTCAAGTGCATCAATGGAATCAAGTCCCAGCCCTTCTCCGAATAAGGGTGCATCGGGATTAATGTCATCTATAGAGATATCTTCGAGATTCAGTTGCTCAATGACTTCCTTTTTAAGCTTGTTGATCAGTTCTTCCATGTTGTTGTTTATCAATTATTTATTTTATAATAAAGCGTATTCATGCTTCTCGCCGAGAATTCCGGGAATTCGTTACCGGTTTCATTATCCTTCTTTTTCTCAATAAGAAAGAGGGCAGCTTCATATTTCTCTTTCAGTATTTCAACCCAACCGCAAAGAAGTGTCTGCATATGCTGGGACTCAAACAACAATCTGCCGTATGTTTCCAGTAGTTCCGAATTAAATTTTTCCGAAATAAAGAACGCATTTTCTCCTTTGATCCTGTTCCGGATACAGATCTCACCGGTCACAATGTTTGGCAGGGTGTACACAAAAACAGAGGGGCTCGGAAAATAGCTGGATGGATCTTTGATCGTTTTATAGTAATCCAGATCTGTATCCAGGCTTGAGCTGGAATTCGACAATATAATCCCGATCTCTTCACTTTTGTATCTGCCGGTTACCGGATTGTTTTTAAAGATCATTTCTGCACAAAGGAAACCCAGTTTGCTGAGATTATCCATTTTGTAAAATTTCGGATAGCTTACCTGTTCTTTTTTGTACAAAGCCTTTATAAACTCAGTAAAAGTAAGAAAATTTTCATTTGGGACCCAATCTCTTCCCGGCATTACTACCCGGTTTTGACGGATCATGCACCAATAGCTTATCTGATATTGCTGTCCGCTCATTTTCCGGTGTCTTTAGTTGATTTTTTAAAAACCAGTGCTGTATTGCATCCTCCGAAGCCGGAGACTGTTTTCAATGCAGCATTTATCCTTGCAGGGGTATGAGTTCGGATTACATTTACCGGCATAGGTACGCCCGGTTCCCGAAAGCCGATGCAGGCAATAAGAAGATTTTCCTTCATGGAACGGATCGTCAGTGCGGATTCAATCAGCCCGGCAGCGCCTAACGTATGTCCGAAATATCCTTTGAAGGAATTCATCGGAGTGGCAGAAACTCCACTAATGGCAAAGGCTTTTGATTCCATTTCGTCATTGTATGCAGTAGCCGTGCCATGAGAGGAGATGAAGTCAAGGTGTGCAGGATCCACATTTGCCTGATTCATTGCTTTTTGTATAGCAAAAGCAAGTTCTTCACCGGTCCGGGAGGGTCC
>JAUZOW010000203.1 GCA_030706225.1 Bacteroidota bacterium
GTTTTGACCCACTGGTCGGAACTATTGAAAATAGCCATTCCGTAATAAGTTCCAATGTATTTATTTCCGAGACTGTCGGTAGCAATCGCAGTCACGCTGTTATCCGGAAGGCTATCCGTTGTTGTAAAGATTTTAAAAGTAGTTCCGTCGAATTTCCCTAATCCGCCGATCCATGTGCCAATCCAGAGATTGTTGCTCCTATCGGTAGCCAGGTAGCTGATCATATCCGAAGGAAGTCCATTGGAAGATGTATAGGAAGTCCAGGTGGTTCCATCAAATTTCGATATCCCGGCATTTGTACCGAACCAGATATTCCCATTCGCATCGCTTGTAATACAAGTGATTGAATTATTCACCAGCCCTTCATTGGTTGTAAAAGAAGTCCAGGCTGAACCGTCGAATTTACTGGCTCCCATGTCCGTCCCTACCCAGATGTTATCATTTTTATCTACTGCGATGCAGTTGATAACGTCCAGAATAAGACCGTTGGATGTGGTATATACCGTAAAAGCAGTATCGTTGTACTTTGCAACCCCGGCAATGGTAGCAAACCATTTGTTATTATGACTGTCGACAGCTACTCCGTATGTACTGTTGCAGGGAAGTCCGTCCGAAGTCGTGTAATTTGTAAATGTCTGAGCAGGTGCCGGCCCGGGAAACAAGAACAGCCCCACTGCAAGAAAAGAAATAATGTACTTTTTCATATAGATCTGAGTTTAATGATTCATTTTTCACTCATCATGATTATCTGCTGATCAGAATTCTCTTGTGAATCAGTTCTGTTCCCGACTGCAGGGTCAGGATGTACAAACCGCAGGAAACGGAGGAAAGATCAAGTTCATTTGAATTGATCGACCGGGTAATGACTTTCCCATACAGATCATGTACCGTGATGATATAATCTGTTGCAGGTTCATTTTCAAATGAAACTTTCAGATGTCCTGTAGTAGGATTCGGGTAAATTGCAACATTCTGTCCGGAAGAGATATTATTGATTTCAAGCCCGGTCAAGTCGTACACAGCTGATATTTCCGAAATGCAACCGTTGTTATCTGTGACCTGCACCTGGTAATTTCCGTTTTCTGCAGGGACATAGAAGGAATTTGAAGCTCCTGGGATAAGGACGTTGTTTAAATACCATTGATTTCCCGTAGAAGCGCTGGAATAGAGGGTATCTCCGCTTTCATTGATTACGGGAGTTGCAGGCAGGTTGAAAACGGTTACCGTTGTTGAGTCAGTTGCAGTGCATGTACCGCTTGTTGCAGTTACATAATATGTCGTCGTTACATTCGGATAGGCGACAGGATTTTGGGAAGCAGAAGTAAATCCGGCCGGATTGGAAGTCCAGGAATAAGTGCAGGTAAATCCGGAAGGTATTGTGGCAGAAAGTTGAGTAGAGGTTCCGGGGCAGACAGAATTTGGTGTTGCAGAGGCTGTCACTGTCAAAGGTGTGACAAAGCAGGGTTCATAACGGTATGCTTTTGCAACGGTTCCTCCGGCTGTGTATGACCAGAGTAAATTCTGATTTGCATCGATCTCATAGATATATCCGGTGGATGCAATACATATTAGCATATTTCCGTTCGGGAACTGTTGAGAGCTCGACTGATCCTGAGCGCTTTGACGGCAGGTATGTCTCCAGGTATAGGTAGCAGGCAGATAAGAACCGGAGGTATATGTGTAGGTATAACCGTTATAGGGAGGGGTAATAATATCCACACAAGAAGAATTATTATTAATTCCTTTGTTATTGAATCCTACAAGATCATTGGCCATCGGGCATCCGGCTGGAACCCAGTGCGCATCATGAACTATTTTAAAAACCTGGTTGCTTGAAGTTCCTTGATTATATGCTGCCGGATTTCCCCAGCGGTAGAGAATATCTCCTCCTTTTCCCGAATTGCCTCCGGTATGTCCGGCAGCTTGTGCTGTTGTAGTGCTGTGATCAATAACATAGATTTCGCTAAGATTATGAGTACTGATGACAATCTGATCCAGCGTTGCATTATAATCGATCCCGTTTGTATGCATCCAGTCTTGCTGCGGATTGTAATTAATATTAAGCAGTTCAGGATGATTTGCGACAACCCCGTAATTATTCTTTGATGCATCATGATCCTGTACCAGATGATCCCAGGCATGCCATTCCCAGACAATAGTACCTCCACTGGTACCGGAAGGCTGAATCTCCACAATTTTATCAGGCCACATGGTAATACTTTGGGAACACCCCGCCTGAACCACTTCCGAGGGCGTTTTTACTTCATAGGAAATCAGAAGGATATCTCCGTTCGGCATGGCATGAATGTCATGATGAGAACAATATGTGGAAGAAGAATAAACATATTGCCACAATACATTCCCATTCCAGTCAAGCTTTTGCACTTCGCCGCACATGGCAGCTCCCTGAAGCTGGTTACCCTGATACTGACAAGATCTGAGTAATACCTGATTTTCAAGCAGGTAACATGAATAACCTGTCTGAACGCTGTTGGTCCAGGAATGATAAATGTTTTTGTTTATATCAAGAAGATAGGTGGTATTGCTACCCATTTTACTATATAACGTATAACCTGTAAAAGTCTGGGCATGTGTATCAATGGCCCCCAAAATACATAGGAGAAGTAATGTCCGGGCAAATACTGTCTTCATCTTATTTGATTTTAATGTTTAAATACAGGTTATCTCTTATATCCGGCAAACCAGCGTAAACCTGTTAATCACCGGATGAAATAAAATTAATCCCGGCAAACCAGGAAAATGAAAGAAATAGGTAAAAACAAAGGATTTACCGGTGAAACGAATTATATTTGAATCCGGAAACAATAAAATAATGAGCTTTAAAGAGACGCAGCATTTTACCCAAAAATGGCTTTGGGGGATATTAATATTGGCAACGGTACTGCCTGTTGTTTTATTCGGGGCAGCTGTATATTCACAGGTAATCATGGGAAAACCTTTCGGAAATAACCCAATGAGTGACAATGGATTGATCATTCCAGCCATTCTGATATCGCTCCTTATGGTGGGAACTTTGGTATTGTCTTTTTATCAGATTTTTTCGATTCTGTCTTCCGTTTTGATTATCTTAGTTATAAGGATTCGACTTTTAACGAATTAAAAAGGGAAATGCATGGAGACGAATAATAATCATGACAAACGTCGTGTTGTCGTTGTCGGAGCAGGTTCGGTGGGTGCCACGTATTGTTATGCTCTTGCGCAAAGCGGACTGGCGGATGAGATCGTATTGATTGATAAAAATACAGATCTGGCAAAAGGTCAGGTAATGGA
>JAUZOW010000204.1 GCA_030706225.1 Bacteroidota bacterium
ACTGGTTGAAGTATGTATAACCTTTTCTACTTCAAAATCCCGAGCAGCCTGAAGGATATTCAACGTTCCCTTAATGTTGGTATCTACATAGGTATCCGGTGAATGATAAGAATAAGGGATCCCTATTAAGGCTGCCAGATGAAAGATGATATCACAACCTTTAACAGCATTCCGGACTCCATTGGGATCCCGGATGTCACCGGAAAAGACTTCAATTTCCGACTGAATATCTTCAGGAAGGTAATCAATCCAACCCCTACGATTCCAGGAATTATAATGAGTAAAAACCTTTACCCTGCATCCCTGTCGTAATAATGCTTCTGTGAGATGGCTACCGATAAATCCTGCCCCTCCGGTTACCAGTACTTTTTTCGAGCTTAACTCCATAATGATGATAAATAGCTGTTTCTCCGGACCCTTTATCCCGGAAATTATCAGGCAAATGTAACACTATCGCAAGGATTGGCAAAAAAGGTAGTAATTTTACCCACTTTTTAAGAAATCTATTATGAATACTGAACGACAAAAGGTGGTTTTCATTGGTGCAGGCGCAATCGGGACTTCACTGGGAAACATTCTGGCGGAAAATCCTTCGCTGGATGTGGTTCTTCATACTATTGAAGAAGACGTCGCACGTTCCATCAATGAAACAACAACGAATGCCAGATATTTTCCGTCCGTCCGTCTTCAACCGGCTTTAAGAGCCACCATGGATGACAACGAATTAAGGGATGCAAAGTTTATTTTCCTTGCTATTCCTTCCGTGATCATGGTTGAATATCTGAAGTCAAAGAAAGATATTATCCCGGGAGATGCTATCCTCATTAACCTTGCCAAAGGATTTGGAAATGGTCACCGGACTATTATTCAATGCCTTAAAGAATTTTTCCCGAATCCGCTTTGCACCATGAAAGGACCTACTTTCGCCCGTGAAATCATAATCCGGATGCCTACCGGGTTTACATTGGGCTGTGAGGATGAGAAAACAGCTGAAAAAGTGACAGGTCTTTTTGCGAATACCCCCATCTATATTGACCATTCAACTGACATACAGGGCGTTGAATTACTCAGCATCCTGAAAAACATGTATGCTATAGTTCTAGGAATCGTGGATGCTCAATATAACTCTCCAAACATACGATTTATGGTTCTTACCCGTGCCTTCCGTGAAATGCGGGAAGTTTTGCTCCGTTTTGGAGGTAAGGAAGAAACTCTATTCTGCTATTGTGGTTACGGGGATTTCACCCTGACCTCACTGAACGATCTGAGCCGAAACCGTACATTAGGTTTGCTGATCGGGAAAGGATTTTTTTCCAAACATGTCTCAAAAGATTTGGTTCTGGAAGGGAAAACAGCAGTGACAATTTTTTACCAGGAAATGGCAAAAAAAGGGATTGAAATGACGGGTTTGCCTATCATTTCAGGTCTTTATGAACTGATCAGTGGTAAAAGCGACGTTTCCACCTTTCTTAAAAAAGTTCTGGAAGCCTGATCCGGCATATTTTTTGTATCTTTGTATCCGCAATTTAACTTTTCAGGGGCTGACTGGATTTGACAGCAGGGAAGCGGGATTGTAAGCATGCCGAGCGTTGTGAACAGGTCTCGTAAAACGCTAATTCACAAAGCCAATAAATGGCGACAATTATAATTACGCACTGGCTGCTTAATTTTAGAAATTAAGCACTGGTTGTCTCCCGGGAAACCACTCCCGACGGTGTTCCGGATGAGGCATCGAAAATGACGGGATAGTCTTTGCAAGGTCCCGGTGCAGGGATGAAATTTAGGGAATAAGGTTAGGACAGGTTCGTTCCGGACCAATCCTCTCCCGACAAAATAACCGGAAATAAGCATGTAGAAAGCAGTCTTACTGCCTGTTTGGACGAGGGTTCGATCCCCTCCAGCTCCACCGGGAAAAAATCTAAAGTGTAAAATGTAATGTGTACAGCGGGAGGAGGACTAAGTATGGAAGAAGATCGGTGTCCCGCAAGATGTTTTACCAACCCTTATTTTGTGTTTTATCTGTTATCAATCTTCCTGGAAAAAAAGCTGACCTGCCGATGCTCCGATAATCGTTATAAAGGGTAAGTTCCTTCTCGTTGTTATCATCGGTTATTTTATTTTAGTTTCTTTATTGCACTATTATTCAATAGGGTCTCAAGTTGATGTATGGCAATTTTATTGAGCTGTAGCAGCCTTTCATATTGGGGTAGATTCTGTTGTATCAGTACTGCATTCAGACTTTCAAGGTTTGTAAGCACTACCAGCTGTTCCAAAGTAGCCTGATCGCGAATATTACCCTCTTTTCCGGGATTTTCTTTTCTCCATTGTGATGCCGTTTTGCCAAAGAGTGCCATATTCAGCACATCAGCCTCGGTCGCATATATCAATGATGCTTCTTTTTTAGATAGTTCTGGAGGTACCAGGTTTTCACTGATGGCACCGGTATGTATTTGATAATTTACTTTGGAGAGTGTTCGTTGCATGTTCCAGTCGAGCTTTAGCCGGTCGCTTTCTTCACTCTTAAGTCGTTGAAATTCCTTAATGATATACAATTTGAACTCAATAGAAATCCAGGAAGCAAACTCAAAAGCGATATCTTTGTGCGCAAAGGTACCCCCATACCGGCCTGATTTTGATATGATACCTATGGCATCGGTGTTTTCAACCCACTTTTTAGGAGTCATCACAAAGCTGTTTAAACCGGCTTGTTTTCTAAACCCATCGAATTCGAGGGGTTTAAAACCCGGATTATAAATCAACTCCCAATAACCTAACAATTCAATTGTATTGCGGTTACGCATCCAGTTTTGGATTATTGAGTCAATATGATCCTGCAAAGGGATTTCTTTAAATGGTCAAGAGATTAAATCTCATCGCCCTCGGCAGGCAGAACCAGAAAAATCGCAGGGAATCCGGTGGTATTCTGAACCTGGATTGCGGAAAGGAACGGATTTTCCGGGGATCCAGATCATCGCTGCAGATCCTTTTATAAAACCTTACTTTGTAAAGAATCCCCCAATAAAAACATTCGAAAACAAAAAGAAAATCATTGATTCTTTCGGGTGGTAAACCGGTCTGACAGAACGATTTGAATAGCTCTTCTTTCCGGCAGGCAAGCTCTTTTTCAATCTCCAGGAAACTCTTCTTAAAACGGACAAATGTCGTCACTCCTTCACGGATATCCCGGGGAAGATCCTGACTGTC
>JAUZOW010000205.1 GCA_030706225.1 Bacteroidota bacterium
AAATAGGCTCGTTTGAATCCGGATTGGCTGCAAAAATCATGGGATTGATCCCTTCGGTTCTTTTTGGCGGCGGAATGACACTGCTGATCGTAATGATCACCGGTAAGTGGGCACCTCTTCTAAGGAAAATGGACTTATCCCGTCTTGGAGACACAACCTATTCAAGCGAAGAAAAGTGAATAATATGGATCCCTTTCCTTACAAACTGTAAAGGAGCTTGATCTCTTCCGCCCAGATTGAGTCATCCGGTGTCTCGAGGATCAAAGGGATATCATCGAACCGGGAATCGTTCATAATCATCCGGAAAACTTCCAGCCCGAGAGTTCCTTTGCCGATGCTTTCATGACGGTCAATCTTGCTGCCCAGGCCTTTTTTGGCATCATTAAGGTGCATACCTTTAAGATATTTTATACCGATAATTTTATCGAAAGCAGTAAAAGTTTCATTGAATTTATCCGGAGTGGAAATATCATATCCTGCAACAAAACCATGACAGGTATCAAAGCAAACTCCTGCCCTGCTTTTATCTTCGATATGATCTATGATGAAGCGGATCTGTTCAAAAGTATATCCCAGGTTACTCCCCTGCCCCGCCGTGTTCTCAATAACTGCCGTAACGCCATGGGTTTTACTCAGGGTGATGTTAATGGATTCCGCAATCAGCTTCAGACAAGATTCATCGTCCGTTTTTTTCAGTGAGCTTCCCGGGTGGAAGTTCAGCCGGTCGAGCCCAAGTTGTTCGCATCGTCTCATTTCATCCAGAAAAGAATCCCTCGATTTTTCCAGTTCTTCTTTCCCCGGATTTCCAAGATTGATAAGATAGCTGTCATGAGGAAGCACCTGAAAGGGCTTAAATCCAGCTTTTTCGCAGTTTTCACGAAAAAGGCGGATATTATCTATGGTCAGTGGCGAAGCTTTCCATTGCCGCTGGTTTTTGGTAAACAAGGCAAAAGCCTTTGCCCCGATTGCCTGTGCGTTCAGAGGGGAATTTTCCACTCCTCCCGATGCACTTACATGAGCTCCTACATACTTCATACTATTCCTCCAGCTGTTTTTCAAAATTTTCGCGGTCTTCCTTGCTCAGATAAGGACAATCCAGCATGGCTTTCCGTAACTCTTTTCCAAATTCCTTGTTGAATTTGTCATCCTTAAGCTTTTCACCGTATTTCTTCTTGAATTGATCGTAAAGAGTCTTCATCTCCGCTTCAATCTGCAATTGTTCCATCTTGTATCTCCTGACCAGTAATGTATCTTCCGGGTCTGTGTTTTTCAGGTTACCAATAACTCCGATATTCCTGCACATTGCATCCGCAATATTTGCAGCATCTTTTTTCATTCCGGCATGACGGCTACATCCTGCAAAAATCAGGATTGCAGGGAATAAGACCGATAAAAGAAATCCTTTAACGCTCATATTTATTCACTTGTTAATTAAGGCAAATGTAGCAATAAACTAGTATTGTCAGCTGATGAGCGGATATTCGTAACTTTGCCGGATACTTCTTTATGAAATCTTTAGAGATTACTGCTCCCGTGGGTTCATATGAATCGCTCAGCGCTGCTATACACGCAGGGGCAGGATCCGTGTATTTCGGCGTCGGGGAAATGAACATGCGGTCAAGATCATCCATCAACTTTAATCTCCGTGATCTTGTTAAAATCTCACGCATATGTAAGAGAAACAATGTTCATATGTACCTGACGGTCAATACCGTCATTTACGACAGGGAATTAAAAGAGATGCAACGGATCGTGAATTCGGCAAAAAAGAATGGCATTGATGCTATTATTGCTTCCGACCAGGCGGTAATACAGTATGCCCATTCCATTGGAATGACTGTTCATATGAGCACTCAGGCAAATATTTCCAACCTCGCTGCCGTAAAATACTGGTCACAATTTGCCGATGTCATGGTGACTGCACGGGAGCTCAGCCTCGAACAGGTCAAATCGATCACCCGTGGTATTAAGCGACAAAAGATCACTGGTCCTTCCGGAAAACTTATACGGATCGAGGTTTTTGCTCACGGAGCTCTCTGTATGGCCATTTCCGGGAAGTGTTATTTAAGCCTGGATGAATTCAATGCCTCCGCCAATCGTGGAGCATGTTTCCAGGTTTGCCGCAGGCCATACCGGGTCACTGATTTTGAAGGCGAAGTAGAACTTGTGGTTGATAATGAGTATATCATGTCACCCAAAGATCTATGTACGATTGGATTCCTGGATAAGATCGCCGATGCCGGAATTTCCATTCTGAAGATCGAAGGCCGGGGCCGCAGTCCGGAATATGTGAAAACCGTTGTGGAATGTTACAGGGAAGCATTGGATTCCTTGTCCGGCGGCTCCTATTCACCGGAAAAGGTCTCAGAATGGATGAAGCGGCTCAGTACCGTGTATAACCGAGGCTTCTGGGACGGATACTACCTGGGCCGGAAAACGGGCGAATGGGCTCATCAGCATGGCTCTGTAGCTACCCGGAAAAAAGAATACATCGGCAAGGTTATCAATTATTTCTCCCGTTTAAAAGTGATCGAAGTAAAAATGGAATCCGGGACTCTTTCACCGGGTGACCGGATTTATATCCAGGGCCCGACGACAGGTGTTATAGAAATGATAGTACCTGAGATCCGTGTGGCTCTTGAAAAAGTGGATAAAACCAGAAAAGGGGAAGTTTGTTCCATACCTGTCGGAACATTGATGCGGAGGAGAGATAAAATCTATATGATCATCGATGAAAACATTTAATTTACATACCCATACCTGCCACAGCGATGGTTCACAGGAACCCCGGAAATACATTGAAGAAGCATTAAAGCAGGATTTCGAGGTTCTCGGGTTTTCCGATCATTCTCCTCTCCCGTTTCAGAATAATTTTGCAATCAAAAATGACGGACCGGCTTTGCAGGAGTATTGCCATTCCATCCTTTCCCTGAAAAAAGAATTTGCTCCGGAATCCAATGCATCCGGGAAGCTCAATATCTTTCTGGGACTGGAATTGGAATATGTTCCCGGAATTACTCATCCGATCAGCTTTTACAGGGAAAAATTTCCATTTGATTATATCATCGGGTCAGTGCACCTGGTAAAAAATGAGTGGAATGAGCTTTGGTTCATCGATGGCCCTAAAAAAGAAATTTACGATGAGGGACTGAAAACACTTTTCGGCAATGA
>JAUZOW010000206.1 GCA_030706225.1 Bacteroidota bacterium
ACAATCCCTGTATTTTGGTAAATAAGATTCCCTGGTTTGTCGCATAAAACGTCAAAGCCTTTTAACTTTAAGGTGCAAACCAAAAAAGAAAAAGGCTTATGACGACACAGTTTAAAAGACAAACCATGTATTACAAAATTATAGAACTTTTGAGAAAAAGTACAAGGTAAAAAGCTTTACTGATCCTTTTATCTTAATATGCCTAACAATGTGCCTAACAAAGCTATCATTTTTCTGCATTTCATTGCATCGAATTTCACTAAAAAATTCTACTGAAAAAAATCCCGGTCTGCTGGAAACCTTTGCAAACCGGGACAATTTGATGAAATTTTATGTATTTTCAGGAGAGCGGTAAATGGGGCTCGAACCCACGACCCTCAGCTTGGGAAGCTGATGCTCTACCAACTGAGCTACTACCGCAAATACATGTGCAAAGATATAAAAAAGTCTTATTACCGCAAGTCAAGCCATGAAACCCTGAAATTAATTTCGGGCTTTTACGATATCCATTTCCTTGTTTTCCGTCATTCCCAATAGATCATCCAATCTTACAAACTCAAAATCCATATTACGCAAGCCTTTTATGATTTCAGGCAAAGCAGTAACCGTGTGCGACCGGTCTCCGTTTCCGCAATGTAAAAGGACAATGGAACTGTCCTTCGCCTGATCCACTACTGTCCGGACGATTTCTTCCGGAGTATTATGTAAATCCCAGTCTTTGGGATCAATGGTCCATAATACAACTTTGTAGCCCCTCAATTCAAGGTATGTCCGCAACGAATCCTGAATATCTCCGTAAGGCGGCCGGTAAAGCCGTGGTGTAACCCCGGTAAACTGATGGATAATGGAGGCTGTGCGCCCGATTTCGTTATTTACAAGATCATTTCCAGATACATTCCAGAAATTCAGATGATGATATGAATGATTACCTATGCAATGTCCCTGACGGTGAATTTTCCGGACAATTTTACCATTATGTTCAGCAAAGGATCCTATCATAAAAAAGGTTGCATGAACCTTCTGCTTTTTCAATATCTTTAAAACCCGACAGGTATAAAGTGAATCGGGTGAATCATCAAAAGTAAGTGCTATTTTCTTCTTTTGGCAAAATCCAGACTCCATCAGCCCCATGATAAGCACTATCGATAAAAATAAAGTTTTTACCCGAAAACAATGGTTCATCATTTTTTATTTAAGGATTCAAAGATACAAATCAGGATTTTCATTATTCAACCCGGAAACTCTTATTTTTGCAAAAAAAAGTAATGGCTGCATATAACATTCTCATCCTTGCCCCTCTTGCTCTTCTGGGGGTTATTATGGTTCTGGGCTTTATTATTTCCAGAATCAGAAAGCAACCTTTCTTTGGAAAACCCCCGATCGATCTTTTCTTTTACTATTCGGGAAAGGTTGCCATGTTCATCACATGGGGGTTCATGATCACGAAAGCAATAGATCCCCTCTTCGGAGATATCAAAACACCTCTTGCTCTTAACTGGGCGGCTGCCAGCCTTACCTGCCTTGGAACAGTCATTACTCTTACTGCAATCTTTACCATGGGAAAATCAATCCGGGTCGGACTACCGAAAGAAGAAACGCATCTTTGTTCCCGGGGAATCTTCCGTTTCAGCCGGAACCCATTATATGTGGGAGTTTTTCTCATAACCATCGCTTCCGGGATGTACTTTCCCGAAACCGGTAATATCGGATTGGCATTATATGCCATCGGCGTTCACCATGCTATTATCCTCAACGAAGAGAAATTCCTCGAAAAACAATTTGGGGAAGACTACAATGCTTACAGGAAAAGAGTCAGAAGGTATATTTAATTGGTGACGCGTGACACGAAGAAGAACAGCATCCAGCAACTAGGATCTAGGATCTAGTATGGTACCTAACCAACCCTTCCATCGGCGATTTCAGGATTAATCCGGTATGGATTCCAAATGAAGCGGCAGATTCCAGAAGAATATCCTTGTAGATCCAGGCGATGGAACCGATAAAACTGACCGTCATCTTGTCGTAACCGTCATATTTCATTACCTGCTCCACGAAGAAAGAATCGAAAGAATCACTGATCATCTTGTTAAGGAAAGGGTGATCTTTCCGGGGGGCGATAAATTCCGAGAATGAAGCCAGGAAACGATTCGGGAATGGCTTATTATAAAGGGCATTAAGAATGTCTTCAAGAGTCATCGGATATGTTTTTTCGAAATCTTTCCGTAGATCCTGTGGCATCCTGTCTTTAAGATAGCTTTCCATCAATCGTTTTCCGAGATTTGATCCGGCCCCTTCATCTCCGAAAAGATAACCCACTGAAGGTACTTTTGAATACACTTCTTCTCCATCGTAATAACAGGAGTTACAACCGGTGCCCAGAATACAGGCAATCCCTTTTTCCTTGCCGAACAAAGCCCTTGCTGCTCCCAAAATATCGTGATATATGAATACCAAGGTATCCGGGAAAAATTTCCTCATGGATTCGGCCAGCATGGTATTATTTTTTTCCGTGGAACATCCCGAACCATAAAAATGGATTTCCTTTATTTGTGATGTATCCAGTTTGGGAACCAAATCCTCTTTAAGAATTTTAACAACAGAATCAACTCCTATAAAATAGGGATTCATTCCTGCTGTCATAATATTATCCATAACATTGCCCTTATTAAGCAATGTCCATTGGGTTTTTGTAGATCCACTGTCAGCAATAAGTATCATTGTTTTATTTTTAAATCAATATAACTGATCATTCCGTTAAGATCGTTCGGATGAAACCACTGGTATTCAGGATCCCGTTTAAACCAGGTCATTTGCCGTTTCGCATACCGGCGGGTATTGGTTTTTATTTTGACAAGCGCCTGTTCCAACGTACATTTATTGTCAAGTACATCAAATAATTCCTTATAGCCAACCGTATTCAGTGCATTCAGTTTGCGAAACGGGAACAGTTGCCTAGCTTCTTCCAGGAATCCTTTCTTCATCATCTCATCCGTTCGCCGGTCAATTCTTTCGTTCAGCTCTTCCCGGGGAAGAGTAAGTCCCAATTTTACAGTAGAAAACGATCTTTTAGCCGGTTTATTTGTCCGTAAGACAGAATAAGGGATTCCGGTGATCAAACTGACTTCGATAGCCCGAAGCAGGCGAATGGGATTGTTCCGGTCAACAAC
>JAUZOW010000207.1 GCA_030706225.1 Bacteroidota bacterium
ACGATCTTACCGGTCAAAGACCGGGAGGTAATAAACTAAATAAAGATCTAAAGTGTAAGGTGCAAAACCTAATGTGCAAAATGCAAATTAAAAATGCACATTGCACATTGCACTTTGCACTTGAACTCGTCGGGGTAGCTGGATTCGAACCAGCGACCTCCTGCTCCCAAAGCAGGCGCGATAACCAGGCTTCGCTATACCCCGAAGTGGGTGTGAGTGTGGGTGTGAGTGTGAGTGTAAAATTTACACTTTGCAGTTTACGTCTTACACTTTACACTTAAGACTTTGAATAACTCCTGTACATTCCCAGTAGCATTTTCGAAATGCTTTCATATCCTAAGTAAAAATCTTCAAACTTTTCTTTTTCAATAAGCTTAAGAGAATGTACAAGGTCAAGGATAGCAACACATTCAAAAACACTTCCCCGGGCGATGGTAAGAAAATTCCTCTTATCGGCATCGGTCATCCTTCCTGTCCCTTCTGCGAGATTGAGCAACATACTCATGCTGGATCTTTTCCACTGATCCAGAATATACGGATCAAGATCTTTATTGCTTTTCAGGTATAAGAGAACTTTAACATTCTGTTCCTTAACCAGCTGGTACACATCTAACTTCTCAAAATCAAACATACTTCTCAATTTCACACTCACACCCACATACTCTTCGCGGAGAAGGGGGGATTCGAACCCCCGGTACAGTTTCCCGTACGACAGTTTAGCAAACTGTTGGTTTCAGCCACTCACCCACCTCTCCAGTGGTTTTTATGCTCCCTTCGTATAACAGGTCATTATATTTCGGGGCTGCAAAATTATTAAAAGTCGTTTTCCTTACCAAATATTTTTTCGACTATCCTTATCTCTTTTTTAATGATTAGTAAATTTGCAGGTAAGGCAATTAAACATAAAAAACTTATATCATGACAGGAAAAACTTTTGCAGAAAAGATTTTTGGCGCTGAAAAAGGAAGCATAGTATTTGCACGGCCCGATATTATTCTTTCTCATGATAATACAGCGAGCATTTACAACACTTTCAAGAAGATGGGCGGCGATAAAATCGCCAACCCTGACGCTTTGCTGATCACCCTGGATCACAATGCACCCCCTACCAATTCAAAGCTTGCAAATGATTATCAAACGATCCGGAATATCGTCGAACAATTCGGAATCAAAAGATTTCATGATGTTGGCGATGGTATTTGCCACCAGCTCATGTCGCTTTATGCCCGCCCGGGAATGATTGTTGTCGGGAGTGACAGCCATACCAGTACTGCAGGCGCATTCAATGCTTTCGCAGCCGGGATCGATCGTACGGAAACGGCAGGACTTTGGAAACAGGGTGAAACCTGGTTCCGTGTTCCTGATACGTTGAAAATCATATTAAAAGGCAAACTGCAAAAGCATGTATATGCAAAAGACCTTGCTCTCTGGATTATCGGTATGATCGGTAGCAGCGGAGCCGATTATATGTCTATTGAATATCACGGAGAAGGTGTAAGCACTCTTTCCATTGCCGACCGGATGGTTCTTTCCAATCTTGCTTCCGAAATGGGCGCAAAGAATGCGGTTTTCCCATGCGATAAGGTTCTCGAGGATTTCATTGGTAAAAAAATGGAAGGTGTCTGGGCTGATCCCGATGCTTCTTACCAAAGGGTCATTGAAATCGATTTACCGGCTATCTTCCCCGTCGTTTCCGCTCCTCATCATGTGGATAATGTCAAAGCCGTTTCGGAAGTACAGGGAACTAAACTTAATCAGGCGCTGATCGGGACCTGCACCAATGGCCGGATCGAAGATCTCAGAGAAGCAGCTTCTATCCTGAAAGGAAAAAAAATCCCCAAGTTTTTCCAGATGCTGATCATTCCTGCATCCAGAGAAATATACAAACAGGCTATGAAAGAAGGGCTTATAGATATTTTCATTGAATCCGGAGCCAATGTGCTTTCTTCCTCCTGTGGCCCTTGTCTGGGAACCGGCCAGGGCATTCCTGCAGATGGGTATAATGTTATTTCAACTGCCAACAGAAACTTCAAAGGTAGAATGGGGAACGGACTGGCTAATATATACCTGGCTTCTCCGGCTACTGTTGCTGCCTCCGCCCTTAAAGGAGAAATTACCGATCCCAGGGATATAACAGCAAATGATAAATTCCCTTACCATATCCCACAAAGCGAAACCGTCGAAATTAAAGAAGGTGAAAACCGTTATTCCGGGAAAACCTGGAATTATTCCGATGTGGACAACCTCAATACCGACCAGATGTTTGCTGGGAACCTGACATATAACGTTCAAAGCTCGGAGCCTGAAAAAATCATGCCTTATTTGTTCAAAGGATTTGACAACAGTTTTGCAGAAAAAGTTAAATCCGGAGACATTATAATGGCAGGAGCTAATTTCGGCTGCGGCAGTTCCCGCGAACATCCTTCCGTCGGACTTTCCCATGCCGGAATCAAAGCGGTGATCTGCAAATCGGTCAACCGGATATTCTATCGTTCTTCTGTCAACCAGGGATTGCCAATCCTGTTGGTGCCGGAAGCTGTCAAATCTTATAAACAGGGAGATAATGTTGATGTTGATTTTGAAAAGGGAGTGGTTTATGTAGGTGAAAAGAAGTTTACTTTTGCACCCCTGCCTTCCAAACTTATGGAAATCTTTAAGGCTAAAGGATTGGTCAATTATGTGAAGAATAAATGAAAAAAACTCTTCTTTTTGTTCTCACAAGCTTGTCTTTCATAGGAATCTATTGTGTTCTCATAATAAATTTTCCTAAGAATACAGGCGTTATTCCTTTTCTTATTATCCTGCTTTTCGCAAATGTCTACTTATGGACATATGTACATGATTGCATCAGGAGATACCGGAAAAGCCTGTATCTCCTGACTGCTTCTCTATACTGGCTTCCCTTAGCCACATTCTACGGTATGGTAATCACCGGCTTTTTCTATCCATTTACCCAATGGAATATTCCAGCCAGAGCTTATCTATCCGGGACCATCGTGATCACCCTTGCTATTATGGCGATCCCAGCCGCTTTCCTGACGATCAATGATATCATACGGATTTCCCGTTATTCTATAAACTTTTTTCATCACCGCCCGGAAGCTAAATGGCAGAATTTTCCCCGGAACAGCGTCGCGATGAATGTCTCCTGGATTTTGGCA
>JAUZOW010000208.1 GCA_030706225.1 Bacteroidota bacterium
AGATTCTTTGAGGGATGAAATTCCCGATAATGGATCATGGAAGCGAGAATTATACTGACCAGACTGACAGCAAAACCGGAAAAGAACATGATATTGAAACCCAGGTGATGCTGTATGGTAGATCCAATCACTGGCCCCAATGCCATTCCGGCGGTTGTCGTGACTCCAAAGTAGCCAAATCCTTCGCCGCGCTTTTCTGTAGGGATAATATCTCCTGCAACTGTGGTATTGGATGTCGTGGAAAGCCCCCATGTAAGGCCATGGGCAAATCTGACAGCAATCATGAACCACACAGAGGTTACAAAAATATAGATATTGAAGATCAATCCGTAAATCAGGAGGGAAATCAGGAAGATCGTTTTCCTTCCGTAAGAGTCAAGACCGAATCCGCAAAACGGACGGATCAGGATTGCTGCAATAGCATAAGTCGCCAATACCACTCCGACCATTCCATGCGTTGCATTCAGATAAGTGGAAAGATAGATAGGCAGCGTAGAGATCAGAGAATAATAAGCACAGCAAATCAGGAAATTTGAAAGTGTAAGTAAGATAAAATTCCGATTCCACAGCTTTAACTCCATTGCGCTGCAAAGATAAAAAAAAGGCAGGTCAACCAGACCTGCCCCACTCAAGAAACGTCAAAGGCGCGACGTGTCACCCTTAGAATCATTAATCATTAAAATCTGCTGTTTTGGGGGTTTCAGGGGCAACGGAATTTAAAAATTCAGCGCTGACCGGTTCAAAGGGGATATATTCATCATCAAATGTGGCTTCTTTCGGGGTGACCGGAGCAGCAATAATTTCAGCCAGGGAGACTTCAGGATATCCTTCATCAAAACTGGCTTCACTTGGAGTTTCAGGTGCGCACCAGGCAAGCATAGCTGCCGGAATCGCATGGATTGTTTCTTCATCGAATGTGGCTTCAACGGGAGTAACCGGAGCAAGGCAGATAACCAACTTAGCCGGATCTACCGGGAGTTTGTTCTTATTGATAGGTTCGGCGGAGATTGCTGAAAAAGAGGAGGCCAGTATCGAGAGGAAGACAATGATCAGGGTTGTTACTGTTGTTTTCATTTTCTTTTATTTTTTATGACCATAAGACGAATTCGTTTTTCTTTGGTTACACTTTTTTAAAAATTTTATTTTTAAAAAGTTAACTCTTTTTTTTCTGAGTCAAATGTACAGCCGGGTATACTGCTTTACCAAAACTATTGTATAAAACCAAAGGAAAACCAGTTGAAAGAAAAAGCAACAGGTTGCAGAATAAAAAGGGGATTTCACCGATAAAAGATGAAATATTATCCTGAGGTGGAAATGGAAATTATTTATGGATCCGTTCAGAAATTTCAAAAATCAATCCGGGATTTTTTTCGAGCGCATTTCCAACGACGATAACATCAGCTCCGGCATCGAGAGCATCCTGGGCATCTTTTGGATTGCAGATTCCTCCTCCAACGATCAATGAAATTCCGATGCATTCACGAACTCTCCGGATCATGGAAAGAGGAATGGGTTCAACGGCACCACTACCGGCTTCCAGATAAATCATCCTGAGCCCGAGCATCTCACCTGCCATAGCTGTACTGGCAGCTATTTCATCCTTTCCATAAGGGATCGGTGTTGTCTGGCTCATATATGCTACCGAAGAAGAGGTGTTGCCTGTCAGAATGTACCCTGTAGGCAAAACTTCCAGGTTGCTGGCTTTGATAAAAGGAGCAGCAATAACATGCTGACCAATCAGCATTTCCGGATTCCGTCCCGAAATCATAGATAAAAGAAGGATCCCGTCGGCTTTATTACTGATCTGAAATAAACTGCCAGGGAATAAAATGACAGGACAGCCGCAATTTTCCTTTAATATGGATAAATAGGATTCAAAATTATTTTGGATCAGCAGGCTGCCACCGTAAAAGATAAAATCTACTCCGCTTTTCTCGCACAGACATGCGATTTTTTTAATTCCCTCAGAAGAATATTTGTCAGGATCAATAAGAGGGGCAAATTTCTTTTTTCCATCCCTGAATCTAAGATATAATTCATCCGTCATTTTCATGAATTTTTTTTTTAAAAAACAGTTTTCACAATCTGACGGATATTTTCAGAAATCCCGATCGTAAAATAATGAAGCACCGGAACACCGAACCGGAGCAATTCCCGGGATTGGTTGATTGACCATTCGATTCCCGTCTGGAAAGCATCTTCATTGGTCTTACATTTATTAATAGCAGCAACGAGATCTTCGGGAATATCGATATTGAATACCTGCGGCAGGAGATGAATATCCCGGAGGTTTGTGATGGGTTTGATTCCCGGAATAATAGGCACAGTGATTCCCGTTTCACGGCATCTTCTTACGAAATCAAAGTATTTCTGATTATCGAAAAACATCTGGGTGATGATGTATTCGGCTCCTGAATCGATCTTCAACTTAAGATATTTCAGGTCGGAAGTGAAATTCGGGGATTCAATATGCTTTTCAGGGTAACCGGCTACTCCCACGCAAAAATTCGTTGCGGTAGTGTTTTCCAGGTCTTCGTCCAGGTAATTACCTTTATTCATTTGGAAGATTTGCTTCACAAGGTCTGAAGAGTGGGCATGGCCATTCGTTTCAGGAACGAAAACTCTTAATGATTTCGGAGGATCGCCACGCAATGCAAGGATATTGTCGATCCCCAGAAAATGAAAATCAATCAAAGCGTATTCCGTATCTTCTCTTGTAAATCCACCACAAATCAGATGAGGAACCACATCGATATTGGGATATTTATATTTAATGGCTGCTGAAATCGCAACCGTTCCGGGACGTTTTTTAACCGTCTTTTTTTCCAGAAGGCCGCTCTTATGTTTTTTGTATACAACTTCTTCCTGATGATAGGTAATATTGATAAAAGAAGGCTCAAATGGCAAAAGAGGATCTATGGCACGGTAAATCCCGTTAATATTATGCCCTTTCAGCGGGGGAAGCAACTCAAAGGAGAAAAGCGTTCTTTTAGCATTATTAATATGATCAATAACTTTCATTTTCAATAATTGAGATTAGAGTTCAGTAATTTTTCCACCATTTCCAGGCTTA
>JAUZOW010000209.1 GCA_030706225.1 Bacteroidota bacterium
CGAACATATGTACCGGTCTTGTCTGGCTTTCAGGAAAGCTGGTTTTGTGAGAATTGACGGATTGCCGGCATTTGACAATGAACTGGAAAGCGATCTTTTCTTTAAAGATAAGCAGTTGGGAGGAAGAAAATGGATGCCCGGAATTGGTGAAAACCTGACCGTCAGGTATCGTTTCTGGACCCAGATGAAATATGAAGTAATTATCTGCAGGGAATACCTGGCAATAGGGTATTACTGGCTTAAGGGATGGATCTGAAAAAGAGGAATTAAGAATTCCTAATTCCTAATTCCTAATTCTTCGTATTAAACCTGGTCATAGCTTTTTCCACTCCTTCCAGAACGAAGCTCTTGATCATCTCTACTGAAGTCTCAATTCTCGGTATTAATATTTTTTCTTCTTCGGCTGTCCAGCGACTGAGGACATAATCGATTTGGTATCCTTTCGCAAAATCGTTTCCTATACCGATCCGGAGGCGGGAAAATTCGGTTGTTTCTATATATTCGATAATGCTGCTCAGACCGTTATGACCACCGTCGCTTCCTTTTTTTCTTAACCGGAGAGTGCCGAGGGGTAAAGCAAGGTCATCAACAATGACCAGTATATTTTCGATAGGAATTCCCTCTTTATTCAGCCAGTATCGAATTGCTTTTCCACTCAGGTTCATATATGTTGAAGGCTTTATGATAACGATCTGGCGTCCTTTGAGAGAGCCTTTCGCAACAGAAGCATACCTGTCGGTTGTAAAAGTTGTTTTGAGCGATTGAGCCAATGCATCTGCCGCAATAAATCCGATATTATGCCGGGTATTGGCATATTCTTCACCAATATTTCCAAGGCCGGCGATGAGGTACTTCATTAAGTTAAAAGTTAAAAGTCAAAAGTAATCTATATCCAGCTTCCAGAAAAAAAGAAGGCACAAAGTTAATGCCTCTGTGCCCTCTTTCAAATAGCAGGTTTTGTTATTATTTCTTTTCTTTTTCTCCTTCGCCTTCCTTACCTTTTTCTTCACCTTCAGCTGCAGCGCCTTCAGCAGCAGCTGCACCTTCAGCAGGAGTTTCTTCAACGACGGCACGGGCGATACGAACAGCAACGATCACATTTGTCGGAGGATCGAGGAATTCGACGTTATCACGTTTCAGATCCATAATCTTGATGCTGTCACCAATTTCCATAGTTAAAACGCTCACAACGACATTATCAGGCAAGTATGCGGGTAATGCTCTGACTTTCAACTTACGCATTTTGGCATACATTTTTCCACCTTTCAGAACGCCTGAGGGAGTTCCTTCCAGTTTAACCGGAACGGAGATGGTTACTTTCTTATCGGGGAAAATTTCCAGAAAATCGACATGGAAAATATTATCTGTAACAGGATGATACTGAACATCCTGAAGGATGGTATCGTGTTCTTTCCCGTCAATGTTCAGATGAATGATGGCCACTTCCGGAGTAAAGATGATCTTGCTGAGTAACTTTGCATCCACTGTAAAGTGGATCTGTTCTTTACCTCCGTACATCACACAGGGGACAAGTCCATCCCGGCGATTTTTTCTAGCATCTTTTTTCCCTACGTTCCCGCGATGGGAACCGCTCAATGATACTGTTTTCATGGTTAAATGTTAATTATTGGATTATTGGATTATTGGATTATTGATTACTTTTCTATTTTTCATTCCTTCACTTCGCTACTTGTCATTATTCTCCAAACTTGAACAATGAGCTGATGCTTTCGTGGCTTTCCACGCGCTTTATCACTTCGGCAAAGAGGTGGGCAGTGGTAAGGACTTTGATTTTCGGGCTTTCTCTGCGGAGAGGAATGGTATCGGATACAACGACTTCTGTCAGCACAGAGTTTTCGATTTTTTCCATAGCATTTTTCGAAAACAGAGGATGAGTACAAACGGCGCGAACGCTTTTTGCTCCGTTATCCATAATTATGCCGGCAGCTTTTGTCAAAGTACCTGCAGTATCAATAATATCATCTACAAGGACAACATCGCGGCCTTTCACATCACCAACCAGAGCCATATTTTCAATTTCATTCGCCTTTGTACGCTGTTTGTAACAGATTACAAAGTCGGTCTGTAAAAATTTGGCGTAAGTAGCTACACGACGGGTACCTCCGGTATCGGGGGAAGCCATAGTCAGGTTAGAAAGACCAAGTTTTCTAAGGTAAGGGATAAAGATGGAAGATGCGAAGAGATGGTCGACCGGTACATCGAAGAATCCCTGGATCTGGTCGGCATGCAAATCGATGGTAATGATCCGCTGTACGCCGGCAGTAGAGAGAAGGTTAGCTATCAGTTTGGAAGCGATTGACACGCGGGGTTTATCTTTCCGGTCCTGGCGGGCAAAACCGAAGTAAGGGATTACAGCGATGATATTCCGGGCAGAAGCTCTGCGGGCGGCATCAATCATCATGAGTATTTCGATCAGGTTTTCTGCCGGAGCAAAAGTTGACTGTACGATAAAAATATCATTCCCCCGGATATTTTCTTCAAAAGAAGGTTGAAATTCACCATCACAGAAATCAGTGACAACAACTTTTCCGAGTTCTGTTCCATAGCTATGAGCTATTTTCTCAGCGAGGTACTGTGTAGCCCGGCCGGAAAATATTTTAACTTTATTAGGCATATCGGGGGATATTTTGTTTTCCGGGTGCAAAAATAAAGCTTTCTTTGAAACTCTGCAAATTTGACTATCTTTGCTGCCCTAAACCACTACCCCTCTGGTCTCCTCCCCCAATTGGGGGAAGGGAAGAAGTGGGGTGGGTCCTTTGCCCGGGTGGCGGAATAGGTAGACGCGTTGGTCTCAAAAACCAATGAGCGAAAGCTCGTACCGGTTCGATTCCGGTCTCGGGTACCCCCGTTCAAGTGTCAGGTGTCAAGTGCCAGGTCCCAAATATTTGGCACTTGACACCTGGCACTTGGGACTTGACATTCAAATTCGGTTACACTGTACCTTTTCCTTCATTTTCTTCCTTATTGACGAAAATATCCGAACCAGCTCATCAACTTCATTTTGTAATGTTGCGGTATCGGATTCA
>JAUZOW010000021.1 GCA_030706225.1 Bacteroidota bacterium
GCAAACCCCTTTTTGGTATTGAAACCCTCGTCTTTCGTGTCGGAAGATGTTTTCAGCTCATGATCTTTTAAAGTTGCTGCCCATCCGCAGATTGAAATTCCCGCGAGTGCGACAACCACGCCGGTAATGGTAATGATTCCCTGCCGTTGTAGAAAGACTTGGAATGCAGTTCCATCCATAAACGGAGGGATCAGAGTTGAAAGGGCCAATGTAATGCCCAACGGCAATGAATTTCCTAACCCGATACCCAGGAACCGGATAGATAAACCCCAGGTCAATCCACCGATTCCCCAGCCAAGACCGAAAAGTATCGGCATATAGATGCTGTACCATGGGGAACTGCCAATAATTTCAAATAAATGAGGAACCGTAACCAGGGCAACGACCCATGGACCGATGATCCAGGCGAATAGCCCCTGAACGAGCCAACTGGTTTCCCATTTCCAGTTTGTGAGTTTTTTTAATGGCCAGTAGAAAAAGGAGGAAGCAAAAGAGCCTATTGCTATCAAGGCAATCCCATAGAATGAATTCATAGAATGGATTTTGGTTTACTGCTTTTAATCTGAGAAAACGGCGGATACCCAATCAAAATTAATATAATTGCTGTAAAATGTATTTATGAGTTGAGATTTTTAATTATTCATTTTCGACCTTTTCGCTTAGTGATTTGAATCCTTTTCCCAGGATTTCATAGGCTTCCAGAACGGCAATGAATGCCTGTGGATCAATCCGGTTTATGTATTCTTCGAGCATATAAAGTTCACGGGGATTCAATACCGTGAAGATGATCTGCTTATTATCGCGGTTATACATTCCTTGTCCCCATAAAAAAGTACCTCCCCGTTTCAGGTCATTGATAATACTGTTACGGATTTCCTCATGTTTATCCGAGATTATAAAGAGCGTTTTGTCGTAGGAAAAACCGTTCAGTGTTATGTCAATGACCTTACCGGTTACAAAAATCGTTATCCAGCTGAACAGAGGGATCCGCCAGTCGCCGAATACAAACAAGCTGATTACAACGATGGTTGAATCAACGAACATCATCAATTGGCCGGATGGCAGGCGGGTATATTTCTGCAGGATCATGGCAATCACATCACTGCCGCCACTGGTTGCTTTTGCCTTGAAAGTCATAGCAACTCCGATTCCAATAAACAACCCTCCAAAAATGCAGGAAACCAGTGTTTCACCAGGCACCAACGGTTTTGATCCGTAAAAATAGTAGAGTAAATCCACATATATAGAGGTGAGTACAAAGGCAACCACTGTTTTGGTACCGAACCTCGGTCCCAGCAATTTAGTTCCAATAAGGGTGAGCGGAATGTTGAAAACCAAAGCTGTTAACCCGAGCGGAGTACCCAGCAAATAGTGTAGCATGATCGATATGCCGTAAATCCCTCCGGGTACTATTTTATTGGGGCTGATAAACATTACATAACCGATGGAAACCAGGAAAGTTCCTACTGCGATCAGTGTATAAGACTTGAACCATTTTGCTGAAAACAGTTTTTCCTTCTGGAAGATTGGCGGTAATGTCTTTGTTTTCATGTCTTTAATAATTTGCATATTTTCACTGATCAATTTTTATACTAATAATGTCTCGTGTTTCACCTTTCGCGATCAAGGATTTTTACTGTAGCGCTTTAATAATCGAAATTATATCTTCTTCTGCGAGTTCAGGTTCAGCTTTCTGATAACATTCAAGGACTTTATTGCCCAGGGGAGTGTTTAAACCTGCTTTTTTCGCAAGGCGCAGATCTTTCGTTATATGCTTTAATGCAAAGGCAGCCTTGTAATTATTTTGCAGAATGGCATCGCCTTTTATTTTCATATAAGTACTTCCTATGGCGCTGTTATTAATTACATTGAAAAGATCGCTGATTTCAAGTCTATGGTTTTGGGTGAATATTGCGGCTTCCGATAATCCCTGGCTGATAATTCCCATGAGAAGATTTACTGCCAGTTTCATCGTGTTGCCGGAGCCTGTCGTTCCTACGCGGATCGCCAGCTTGCTTAGATTATCCAGAACGGGTTTTACCTGATTGAAGATATCTTCTTCGCCGCCGGCCATCACGACCAGTGTTCCGGTTTCTGACTGCTTAATGCTTCCGGAAACAGGCGCATCGAGGTAATGATTTCCGCTCTCCCGGCATAAACCAGCCATTTCAACACTGATTTCTGCAGAAACGGTACTCATATTGATGATGATCTTTCCACTGATCCCTTTGGGAATTAATAAGCCGTCTTTTCCCAGGAATATATCCCGTATGGCTTTATCATCCGAAACCATGATCACGATAACATCCGTTTTTTCCATTAATTCTGATGGCGAGGATGCAACCAGGGCACCCTGGGATGTCAGCATCCCTTCTTTCCCTTTTGTACGGTTATAAACGGTTACAGGATATCCTGCATTGACAAGCCTCATCGACATTGGAATTCCCATTCTTCCAAGTCCTATCCAACCGATTTTAGTTTTCATATGTTATATGTTTTAATAGCCTCATCCCCTGCATCGCGGCAGAGCCGTGAGGAGTTCATTATTTTTTCTGTTTTGTAAGGATGGGTAAAATTATCAAATAAATGGCAAGCATGAAAGCACTGGTCATTAAGACGATTCAATACATAAAATGAAATTTAAACTTGTAAACAATAATCAATCAGTATGATGGCACGATTTCTATATATTTTGAACTTCGATGATTAAAATTTGCAGGGGGAATCATAAATTTTTTTTGGAAAAGTGCAAAATGATTTATCTTCGTACAATAAAACATCCATACTTTCTTAATCCATTAACCTTTAGAAATATTCACATGTCTATTTTCTCCTCATCGCGGAATAATGGTGAAACCTTTGACGGCAAAGGTGAAGAGCGTAAAGGTATCATCGACAGAATAAAATATGATGGGCTCCAGGAAGATCTTGTATGGAAATTTCCATACGATAACCTTACCATGGGGGCTCAGCTTATTGTCAACGAAAGTCAGGAAGCTCTGTTCTTCAAGGGAGGGAAGGCACTGGATGTGTTTGGCCCGGGGACCCATACATTATCCACCAGTAATGTTCCTATTCTTCAAAAGCTTATAAATCTGCCCTTTGGAGGCCGGACACCCTTTACAGCCGAGGTATGGTATGTAACCAAAACGGTCAAGCGAAATTTGAAATGGGGAACAAAAACTCCCATGAATCTCAGAGATCCGCAGTGGGGTGTGATTATCCCCGTACGTGCATACGGAGAGTTCGGGATTCAGATACAGAATTCGTCTGTATTCATCAACCAGATTGTCGGGACACAGCATATTACTGATACCGAATCGATTCTTGACCAGTTCACTTCACTGATCATCACCAAAACCAGTGATACCATTGCCAAGTATATCGTGGAAAAGAAGATCTCGGTCATTGATCTTCCAGCCAATACGGATGAGATATCTCAGATCTGCAGGCAAAGAATTTCAGAGGAATTCGACCGGTACGGCATTCTGATAACCAATTTCTACACGGAATCGATCAATTATCCGTCAGACCACCCGCAGGTTGAGCAGATCAACCAGGCGATGGCAAACCGGTTGCAAAGGGATATTGAAGGATTCACTTATTCTCAGCAGCGTTCCTTTGATGTTATGGAGACGGCTGCCGGCAATGAGGGCAATTCAGGTAATATCATGGGAGCCGGTATCGGGCTCGGTATGGGTGTCGGGATCGGCGGCGCTTTTGGGAACCAGATGGGCAACATCGGGAACCAAATGAATGTGAACCAACCGGGACCTCAAACGCCACCCCCTCCTCCGCCTCCTCCTGCAGGATTCCATGTCCTGATCAACAACGTGCAGCAAGGTCCTTTCGGGTTGCAACAGATCAGGGAAGCCATTGCACAAGGGCAAGTGACCTTTAGTACATTGGTTTGGAAACCCGGAATGCAACAATGGAGTAAAGCCGTGGAACAACCTGAACTGGCAGGTTTTTTTAACATCACTCCGCCACCACCTCCACCTCCTGATGCCACCATGTAAAAAACCTATACTATGAAGAAACGATTCCCATTCGTATCGATGGGACTGTGTGTCATAACATGGGCCCTGACCTTTTTTCTTTTCTTCTTCCTTAACACCTCATCCGAAAAATCAACCGCCTTCTGCTTTAGTCTGGGTTATACGGTTTTCCTTGAATTTCTCTTCTTTTTCTATATCGGATTTCTGAAAGCAACCAGATCCGGGCTGACGAAAGCGGTATTCGCACCGGTTTACGGGATTGTCAACTTATCCTATATCATTACCGGTGCTCTTCTGCTTTTAGCCTGGAATATTTTTCTCACAGAAATTATCTCTTTCCGGATATTTATTGCGGTTCTGATCATCGTCACAACCGGGTTTGTCATTTTCGGAGGACTGATCGGCAAAATCCAGATGAATCATCATGAAACTACAGCTGCCGAAAAGGAGAGCTCCAACCGGGTGGAAGACCTTAAATCGGAATTCATCAGGGCCGAGATGCGCTTTGCTTCTGTCGTGAAACAAAAGGGATTGAAGTATAATACCCAGTCGTCGTATTCGACCGGATTCGACAGCCTTGTCAATCCCGTGAAGTTTCTTCCGGCAAATGCGCTCCATAATGAGGCGGTCAGCCAGGGCCTTCTGGAAGTGCTCCACACGATGAATGCATGGATCGATCAGACAGCATCTTCTGATTTTACACAGGAACAATGGGAAACACATCTCTCGACCTTTATCCGGGACACACGTGCACAAATAGATTTTGCAATTAAATCCTCACATAAATAGTTATGGCAAAAGTAAAGATCCTGCAATGCAGCGGCTGCGGTGCTAACCTTTCACCGGATAATAACCGATGTGAATATTGCGGGAGTGTTAATTTAATTACGGCTGAAGTCAATCCCTTCAAGCTGGAACCTGAGCTGAAAAACAAATATTCTTCATATTACAGGGAAAAAGCAACAGCTGATCCTAAAGATGTTTCAGCGCTGTATTCGGTCGGACTATTCTATCTGGAATTAAAGAATTATGAGTTGGCTGTAAAAAATTTCTCAGAAGCCATCAGCCAGTCTCCCGACAATCCGGATGTATACTATTACTATGCCATTGCCCTGAACGGAGGTAAGAAACCCAGGAAACTTATGATCAAGGATGTGAAAAAGATCGAGGAATACCTGGATACGGCGCTCAGACTGGAGAAACAGGCCAAAACACTTTATCTCCTGGCTCTGATCAAAGAAGATTTTTACAACGGGAATTGCCTGAAAATGGCTGGCCAGGATCCATTGTCCCTGATTTCAGAAGCGCATACCCTCCCGGTTTCCGATGACGAAATATCTTTTATGCTGAAACATGTTGTCATTAAAGATGAAAATATCTTATCACTCATAAATAAAAATTAAAAAATACTGCTATGGGAAAAGAACAACAATTGGTGAATTACTTCACCGTCGAGAAACCTGTCTTTAAATTGAAAGGACTGATCTATTTCCTGATCACATGGGGAATTGTAATCCTGGTTTTCTTGCTGATCGCCAAACCTGCTATATGGTTTAAACTTATTCTGGTCGCCGGATTGGCAGTATGGGCTTACTTAAAATACTTCCGGCCTTATTTCAGCCAGCTATCCCTTTTTAATAGCCGTTATTCGGATAAGGAAGTTGATGATATGTTCGAAACGACGATCAATGATGTGATTAACCAGATCATCAAAAAGGAAGGGATTGATGAAGAGGATGATGATGAATTAAAAGCTCCGACTTTCATTGTTTGTACTCCTTCCAATGGATATTCAAGAGAAGGAAACGATGGAAAATTCCGGAGTGCAGTCTGGACGATTGAAATGTTATTTTTCAAAGAGGATAGCGCACTCTATTATAATGGAGAATTCAGTCATATCGAAAACTCCCTGAAGAATGAGCAAACCCGCAGGGTTTTTTACAAGGACATCATCAGCCCGGTGGTTACAAAAGATGGGTATCTTATAACACTTGAGCTGAAAGGAACAGATATTATCATCAGTTTTGAACTTGGGTATTTTCCGGTACATGGCAAGAACCGTACCAGTGACGTGGACTTTACCGTCAAAGCACTTGAGAAGCTGATGTATTCGACGAAATATAAAGTAGTTAATTAGTCCTGCTTTCTGGATTCTCCCTGAATTTTCCGGGTACAGGTTTACTCCCATGGTCGCGAGGAGGTTCATTTTATTTATTAAATATAAGATAGTTAAGTGTATTAAAAATGCCAAAACACGTCATACTTTTAATTTTGTTTCTGGTATTTGCAGGTACTGAAGTTTCATTTGCTCAAAAATTATCGGTACTTGAGAAGACTCAAAAAAGAACCATTCCGGATGTAGAACAACCTTCCCTTCATACAGGTCTTTTAATTTATTATAAACCTGCCACAATCTTTCTTAACAGGGAAGATACGATTTCTGAAACTGTTTATTGGCGCAGGAACTTCACAGACCAGTTTCTTGAAACATGGTCAACCTCAAGGATGTATCCTGCAAGCAAGATTTTCGGGTTCATCCAGGATAGCATCTTTTACCGTAGTGTGGTCAATGATGATTACCATATTTTTGTACCACAGATTTATAAAGGCCCGATCAGCTTGTACTACACCCGTTATATTCAGAATCTGGGGGAAGTCAGGATGGTTTCGAATGATGGCAATAACCCGGATTATCATAACAATATGATTATAACCGGAAATGTCCCAAGAAGGTATGCCAATGAATTTACTTATTTCGTGACATTTCCCTGGGATACGCTGAAAATGATCCCTGTAACCAGGAAAAACATTGCCCGTTTTGCCGATACTTATCTTCGTGCATATCCTGATGCCTATAAGGAGGCCATGAAATACCGGCAATCAAAAACGAATAAGATATTAAACTATACCTTGCTTCCGGTAGCTGCTGCAGGAACTGCCACTTTTCTACTTGTCAGCGGAAACCCGGTATACTTCGTGGGAATTGGCATAGGCGCCCTGGTTACCTATGTGACCATAAAAATATGCAGGAAATCCAAAGCTCTGGATCCTGAGGGGATGATCGAAATCATCGGGAAATGCAAATGAACCGGGACTACTTTTCCTCTTTCTTTTTATCCGCAATCTTTTTAAGTACATCTTCCTGGATGCCTTTGGGCAGAGGTGTATACTTATAAAATTCCATGGAATGGTTTGCTCTGCCGCTTGACATATTTCTCAACTGGGTAGCATAGCCGAACATTTCCATCAGGGGAACAAAAGCGTTCACTTTCTGGGATCCTTTACGGTGACGGCGCATCGACTCTACCTTTCCGCGACGGCGGTTCAGGTTGCCGACGATTTCGCCAATATATTCATCGGGTGTATTTACTTCCACTTTCATCATAGGCTCAAGCAGAATGGGGTTTGCTTTAAGAAACCCGTTGCGGAAACAGATGGAAGCGCAAGTCTGAAATGCCATGTCGGATGAATCGACGGGATGGTGATTCCCATCGATCAGGGTTACGCGAACATCGACGATGGGGAACCCTCCCAGAATGCCTCTTTCGAGGGTTTTCCGGATCCCTTTGTCGACGGAGGTAATGTACTCGTTAGGAATAGCACCGCCCTTGATGCGATCGACAAATTCGTAGCCTTTACCTTCATTGGGTTCAATCCGGATGACGGTATGAGCAAACTGGCCTTTACCACCGGTTTGTTTGACATGGCGGTAATTGGATTCGACTTCGGTAGTGATCGTTTCACGGTATGCAACCGATGGTTCGCCAACAACAGCGTCGACATTGAATTCCGTCTTCAATCTGTCGAGGATGATTTCCAGGTGGAGTTCACCCATTCCGGCAATAATGGTTTCTTCGGTTTCTTCATCATAGCGTACAGTGAAAGATGGATCTTCGTTAGACAGCTTGTGGAGCGCCTCTCCCAATTTGGATTGGTCCTGACGCTTGGCCGGCGAGATCTTCAGTTCAATCACTGAAGGGGGAATATGAATGGATTCCAGCAGGAAAGGATGTTCTTCATCGCAGAGAGTATCTCCGGTCTTGGTATGCTTTAAACCGATCAGGGCGACAATATCGCCGGGGCCGGCTTCAGTGATTTCTTCACGTTCCTTGGCACGGATTTTCAGGATACGTCCAATACGTTCCGATTTTTTCTTTGTGGAATTAAAAACCTGCATACCACTTTTCAACGTCCCTGAGAAGATACGGGTGAATGTTTGCTGTCCGACAAAAGGATCATGGATCAATTTAAAGGCAAGCGCAGAAAACGGTTCTTTTGGGGAAGGATGGCAAGTACGGACTTTATCCGGATCGTCCAGGTCGGTACCAACAATAGCGCCTTTGTCAAGAGGTGATGGCAGGTATTCGATCACAGCGTCCAGCAGTTCCGGGATTCCCTTGTTTTTGTATGCAGATCCGCAGAAGACAGGAGTGATAAGCATCTTCAGTGTAGCTTCACGAATAACCTGTTTCAGCAAAGGTGAGGGGACTTCTTTATCATCAAAAAAGAGCTGCATGATCTCATCGTTGAATTCGGCGACTTTCTCAACCAGCTTGGCACGGGCTTCTTTTGCCTTAGCTTTGTATTCTTCCGAAATAGGTATTTCGACCAGTTTGAACTCGTCGAAGGAAAATGCTTTCTGTTCAATCACATCAACCAGCCCACTGAAATTATCTTCTTCTCCGATCGGAATCTGCATCAGAAAGGCATTGGCATCCAGATATTGGTTCATCTGGGAAATGACATTCAGAAGATCAGCTCCGGAGCGGTCCATCTTATTCACAAATCCGATTCTCGGAACGCGGTAGCGCTCGGCCTGATGCCATACGGTTTCGCTCTGAGGTTCGACGCCACCCACTGCACAGAAAACGGCAATCATCCCGTCGATAACGCGCAGGGAACGTTCTACTTCAACAGTAAAATCAACGTGTCCCGGAGTATCGATCAGGTTGATCTGGTCTCCTTTCCAATGGCAGGAAATAGCCGCAGATGCAATAGTGATCCCGCGTTCCTGTTCCTGTTTCATGAAATCCATTGTGGCTTGCCCGTCGTGGACTTCGCCCAGTTTCCGGGTAGTCCCCGTAAAGTAAAGAATTCTTTCAGATACTGTCGTTTTGCCAGCGTCAATATGCGCGGCGATCCCGATATTTCTGAGTTTTGCTAAAGGTAATGACATGCTTTTTTAAATTGGGGTGCAAAGTTACAAAAAATTTTGTGACATTTTCATACCTTTGACCCTCTGACTAAAATAGTCAATGGGTAAATCTATCATGAATCCAAATAGAAAGAAAATGGTAAATGCAGATTTAAGCGAGGAAAAGCGAATGCAAATCATTGATGCTGCTCAGAAAAGGTTTGGAATGTACGGGTATGAGAAGACAGCGGTACAGGAGATAGCCAGGGATCTGGGAATTTCCAAAGCATTGGTTTATTATTATTTTCCAGATAAAGCCAAACTGCTTCATGATGTCATCCAAAAGGAACAGAAGGAATTTTTCCGGGTACTGGAAGGTCAAATCTGCATTACATGTGATCCGACGGAAAAGTTGAATCAGTATGTTTCATTCCGTCTCGAACATTTCCGGTCGTTTGTCAACCTGAGCAAGCTTAGGGTGGAGGAATATACTCGTGTCATCCGGCCGGTTATGCAGGATCTGATCAATGAGCTTCGGGAAAAGGACATAGAAGTGGTCATGAATATCCTCGAATTGGGGATAAAACAGAAGCAATTTGTGATCCCTGATCTGGAGGGAATCACCAACCTTTTCCTGGAAATCCTGCGATGCCTGCGACACAGTGTGATCCGGCAAAAAGACTTTTTTATGCTTTCGCAGGAAGATTATGACCTGGCATCGAAAAGAGTTCACCAATTCCTTGAATTATTTATCAGCGGGATTATAAATCCGGAATTAAAACTAAAGAAGGACAGAAAATCAGTTATTTAAAATGAAAAAGAAAAGAGGTGTCAAATTTTACCTGCCCCTGATACTGGTCGTTGTGGCGGTTTTTATAGGGGTCTATCTGTGGTACCGTGAGTATGCACGATTCATATCCACTGACGATGCATATATTGAGGCGGATAAGGTTTCTGTCAGTAGCCGGATTACTGCCCGTATTATGAAGTTGTATGCCGACGAAGGGGATTCGGTAAAGTCCGGCGAGCTTATGGCAGAGCTCGACAGCGCCGATCTGATCTCCCAGCGAAACCAGGTATTATCGCAGCTTGCATTGTCGAAATCAGCTGTCAACCAGGCACAGTCGAGGTACGACTATGACCGGGAAGCCATCAATGTCCAGAAAGTCAATGAAGAAAAGGCAACCGAAGATTTCAACCGGGCAAAGCTTCAGTTTGAAGGGAATGTGATCACCAAAGAACAGTACGATCACCTTCAGAAAGCCCTTGAAACTGCGAAGGCGCTGGTCAAATCGGCCGAAGCCCAGATTGGCGTTTCGAAAGCACAGGTCGCCAATTCCCTGGCTGCAGTCGATGCAACCCAGTCTCAGATCGGGGTGATTGAGACCCAACTTGAGCATACCCGGATATATGCTCCTTTTTCCGGGATTATTGCGAAGAGGTGGCTGCTTCCCGGGGATATGGCACAAACCGGTCAGGCTATTATGACCATAACGGAGACCCATCATTTATGGGTCAGTGCATACCTGGAAGAGACGAAGTTGCATGGCGTTTACCTGGGACAACCGGTAAGGTTCACTGTAGATGCTTTTCCCGGAGTGAAATTTACAGGGAAAATTTATCAGATCGGGTCCAATACCGCTGCCCAGTTTTCGCTGATTCCGCCGAATAATGCATCCGGGAATTTCACAAAAGTAACCCAGCGGGTACCTTTAAAGATATCCATTGACAGCGATTCCGGAGATAAGAAGGAAAAGGTACGCCTGGTTGCCGGAATGTCAGCGGTAATCCATATCATTCGTAAATGAATCTGAAAAAATTATCACCGGTACATCATTTCAGAAAGGCATCAAGTCATCCGAAAGGGCTTTTTGATTCGGATAATCCGTATTATAAGTGGTTGTTGCTGCTCAATGTCATGATCGGCACTTTTATGGCTGTTCTTGACGCCACCATTATCAATGTAAGCCTTCCGAAGATCATGTCGGCTTTTGGCGTTGGAATCGATAAGATCGAATGGGTTATTACTGCCTATATGCTGGCTACGGCTGTTATGCTTCCTACCTCAACCTGGATGGCTGATAAGTTCGGCTACAAGCGGATTTATTTCCTGGGACTTTTTGGATTTACTTTTGGGTCTTTTCTGTGCGGGATATCTCCGTCGGAAAACTTCCTCATCTTTGCCCGTGTCATACAGGGGTTAGGTGCAGGATGCATCATGCCGGTAGGGATGGCTATTGTTACACGGGAATTTCCCCCGAACCAACGGGGAATTGCCCTGGGTTTCTGGTCTATAGCTTCGGCGGCTTCGGTGTCGTTCGGCCCCCTTATTGGCGGTTATCTGATTGATAATTTCAGCTGGCAGCTTATTTTCGATGTCAACATCCCGATCGGGATATTTGGAATTATTGCAACGCTCATCGTTCAAAAGGAATTTAAAAATCCAAGTGTTGGAAAATTTGATCCGGTCGGGTTTATCTCCGTGAGCATTTTCCTCCCGGTTCTTCTTTATGCTCTTTCCCAGGGAAATGCCCAGACCAACTCAGGAGGGTGGACAGCTCCTGTCATTCTGGCGTGCTTCGGTATTTCAGCCATTGCCATTGCTGTTTTCCTGACTTCACAGCTTGCAGTTTCAAATCCCTTGCTGGATTTAAGGCTTTTCAGGGATTACAACTTCAGCATCAGCAATATTATCATGCTGGTGTTCAGTATCGGGATGTTCGGAAGTACATTTTTGCTCCCGCTTTATCTTCAGAATTCTCTGGATTATACGGCAATCCAGGCCGGAGCGGTTTTTCTGCCTGTCGGGATCATCCAGGGATTTACCGCGCCTGTTGTCGGGATATTTTCAGATAAAACGAATCCCAAGATACCCGTTCTGATCGGTGTGATCCTGCTGGCCTCAAGCTTTTTCATTAACAGCAGGCTTTCATATCTTTCGGAACATTGGTTTATCATGCTTTCCCTGTATGTCAGGGGATTTGGTATGGGGATCCTGTTCACTCCCCTGAGCACTATATCGATGCTTTCCATTCCAAAGGAAAAGATCGGTCAGGCTTCAGGTATTCTGAACGTGATACGGCAGCTGGGAGGAAGTTTCGGAGTGGCAATATTTGCAACACTTCTGACGGTCCGTACGGAATATCATGCAGTGACATTCGGAGAATCTGCATATATGAACAGTCCGGTCTATTACCAGATCAACCAGCGGTTAACGGATTTTGCTATGAAATCTGTAGGCAGCACAAACGCGAATGCAGCTTTGCAAAGCCGCTACCTGATGGGTTCTCACATCCGGAAGCAGGCATTTGTGCAAGGTGTAAGCGATGACTTTCTGGTTGCCGGGATTATCACCCTGTTGGGAATTATTCCCGTAGTTTTTTTAAAGACACGAAGAAAACAATTAAAACCCGGTACAAGCGGACCGCCTGAAAAAGATGAATCCAGATTACCGAATACCGCTTCCCGCCCGGAATCTTAATATGATTTTTATGAAACGAAGAAATATCATTCTCATCCTGGTTATGTTCCCATTTCTGGCGGCAGGGATTAAAGTCCATGCCCAGGGTATTTCCGGAAATGAAATACTGGTTCTGGATACAGCTGTTTCCAGAGTTTTGAAAACTCATCCGACGATCCGGGAAGCTGAAGAAGCCATACGGGTTGCCGATACCCGGATTCAACTGGCCCGGTCAGCTTATCTTCCCGTGATTTCAGGAAATGCCGGTTATTCGCACATTGGACCGGTTCCGGATATAACTATCCCGAGACTCGGGGAGTTTAAAATGGCTCCGGCGGATAATTATTCTGCCACAGCAGACCTGAATGAGACGATCTGGGATTTTGGGAAAACATCACATAATGTGGATATTGCCAAAGCAAATAAGGAACTAACCTTTCAATCGCTGGAAGCCACCCGGAAAAAGCTTGAGATGATGACCATTTCGGTTTATTTTACCCTGTCATTTCTGGATGAAGCCATCCGGATCAAGGACGAAGAGATCCGGAATCTGAACGATCACCTGGAATATGCCCGGAAAAAGAAAGAAACCGGATCCGGAACGGATTATGACATTCTTTCAACTCAGGTCAGGATATCGGCTGCCGAAAATCAGCGAACGGATCTTCTGGCACAGGAGCAGTATCAGAATACCTTACTGAACATGCTGATGGGGCAGGAGGCCGGGAGGAAAAACACGGTCAGCAAAGAAATTCTGACTCCGGATCTTTCAGCCAATGCAGATTCCCTGATCCGGTTTTCAACGGATCACCGGGAAGAGATGATCATGGCAAGACAGTCTGAAAAAATCGCGGGACTGCAGTATGATCTGGTCAAGGTGAAGGAAAATCCATCCCTGAATTTCTTTGCAACGGGAGGTGTGAAAGATGGGTATTATCCCGATCTGACAAGTCCGGAATTGAACTATGCCACCGGTGTATCTTTTCATATTCCCATTTTTGACGGATATCGGAAGAAAAAGGATCTTTTGGTTGCGAGATCGAATATAAACAACAGCGTTTCCGAAACAGAGCGTATTCGCCGGCAAGTTGTCTCAGAAGTAATGGATGCATTTACCCAAAGTGAATCTGCCCGCCAAAAAATTTCCCAGAGCACACGTCAGGTTGATCAGGCCAAGATGGCTCTGGATCTTGCGCAAACCAGTTATAAAACGGGAAGCATAACAAATCTGGATCTTCTGGATTCGGAAACAAATCTTTCAGAAAGCAAGCTTTCCCTGTTAAAAGCACGGGTAGATTATACGATTTCTCTGTACCGGGTGAAAAGCGCTATCGGAGCGGATTTGATTGCAAAATACTAAAAAATCATTTCAGGTGACTATCACCAAAATTGTTACCGCAGAGGCTGTTTCCCTGATCAAAAGGTGAGTCAGTGTCTGACTGGTTCGGAAATTTTATTGAATACTCCTGAAAATGCGAGAAAACCGAAGTAAGAAGCCAGTGTTGAAATTTTTTTCTAAATAAAGGTAACCAATTTATTCTTCAGTGCGTATAAAATATTTACCATACAAATATTGACAATGAATCAATATTTTGTATATTTACTTTTTAAAAGGCATGTTATGAGGGTGCCTGTTCTCTTTTAGTGCTATAAATCTTTTTCTTTTTTGATAAATAATGTACTTCCGGAAAGGAAGAATGGGAGTAAAGACGCAAAAATTTTAAGGAATTTTATAATCGAAATCACCACTTTTTAAATAAAAACAATTAATCAGAATTAAATTTTAACAACATGAAAAAAGTTCTTACTCTGACGATCCTGTTTCTGGGGATTTTTTTCAGTAGTTACGGGCAGGAAAAAGGATTTCCAAATCCTGCGGTAGCTTATATCCAGAAAATGGGTTACAACTTTGACATCCGGACGGATGCAAAAGGTAATCAATATACCGTATGTGTTTTCCCCGATGGCACGGAAGCCGATGCCTGGGCTTTTATGAATGGGAAAGCCGGACAAAAATTTTCCTATTGCGAAAAGAAGGGATATGCAACAGAAAATCAGACAATTAATCATGGTACATATTCTGAAAATTTTGCTGTTTGCACCCGGACTTTAAAAAGCGGGCAGAAAGAATCTGTTCCAATGCTTCAGTTGATGGAAAAGAACGGAGAACCTCTTATCCAGACAACGGAAAGACCTGTTCAGGAAAATACGGAAGGCATTGCACCTTCAGCGGATCCGAATTTAAAGATGGGTATGGATCTTCCTGCATCATTTAACTGGTGTGATTTTACCACATTCCCGCAACAGGGCGGAAATTATTCCATCGGTCCCATTCGTGACCAGGGTAATTGCGGTTCCTGCTATTCCTTTGGCGCCTGTGCAAATGCAGAAGGCGTATATAATGTTAAGAATAATCTGAAAGGAACGAGCTGCAAGGATTTCTCAGAAGCATTTATAATGTGGTGCCTGGGTAAATTACCGCAGTACAATTCCCATTTTTACGGTTGCCAGGGAGCTGACTACAGCTTTATGGAACTGGAAGCACAAATAACAGACGGTATTATAACGGAAGCTGATTTTCCATATACCATTAAAGCTCCGCGTACATGTGCACATTGGAGCGATCAGAGATATTCCTTCAATAATTGGCATGCAATCCCATGTTCAGATGTAAATGCCATTAAAACGGCTATTTATACTTATGGACCTATTGATGCATCGGTATATGTAGGTTCCGATTTCCAGAATTATACGAATGGTATTTTTACAGATACTTACAACGGATGCAATTCCACAAATTGTAACTTAACTCCCACCAACCATTCGATTAGTCTTGTCGGTTGGGGAAATGAAAACGGACAGGATTACTTCATCCTCCGTAATTCCTGGGGAGCCAGCTGGGGTCAGGGCGGATATATGAAAATCGATGTTAATTCAGCCCG
Source organism: Bacteroidota bacterium (assembly GCA_030706225.1). Lineage (GTDB taxonomy): Bacteria > Bacteroidota > Bacteroidia > Bacteroidales > FEN-979 > JAUZOW01. Next base: position 15,535 of record JAUZOW010000021.1, read on the forward strand.
CGTTGCCTGCGAAGCAGCTTATCTGACACTTGATCCGAATACCTGTGATGATATTAACGGAACTCAATCCAATCCCGCAGCCATTGCTCTCAATACGGAAGTTCAATCACAGATCAAAACAGCCGGTGAAGCAGATTGGTTTACTTTTACAACCTCAAAGACCTATCCGAATCTGGAAGTTCAGATCTATGCAATGCCTGCCAATTATAATATTGATCTTTACAGCGGGACTTCACTGCTTGCCAGCAGCAAAAAAGACGGTACTCAACCGGAAAAGATCATCTATAACACAAAAACAGCCAAAACTTATAAAGTAAAAGTCTATGGTAACTCGGCCTCAGATTACAGCCCTTATTGCTATACTCTGCTGGCTTCTTCTGCCAGATCAGGCTTTACAACCGAACCGGGAATGAAAGCCGAGTTTGTTGAAGCTGCAGAAGAAACTTCTGTTTCCATTTATCCGAACCCGACAACCGGGAAATTCAGTGTGGATTATAACGGCACGTATAACGGAAAAGTAAGCGTAACCGTTTATTCTATTTCAGGACAGAAATTGCTGAGCCAGGATTTTGAATGTCTGGAAGGCTCCAATACCTATAATCTCGATCTCGGCAAATATCCTCAGGGAATGTATTTACTTGAATTGAGAGATCAGAACGGAAGCATATTCCAGAAATTATCACTGGAATAAAGAATTATCCAATAAAAAAAGCCGTCCCGAAAGGACGGCTTTTTTTTTGTGGGATGTACGTGACTCGAACACGTGACCTCATGCGTGTGAAGCATGCGCTCTGAACCGACTGAGCTAACATCCCTTAACGGGGATGCGAAGTTAAAAAAAATCATGATAACTTTGGTTTAAAATTTATCGATATGTCAATTACACGTAAGGAAGCGCTGGAATTACTTCACCGTTATGTAAAAAACGAGAAAATGATCAGTCATTCCCTGGCCTCTGAAGCCATTTTACGGGGAATTGCGCACCGACTGGGCGAAGATGAAGAAAAATGGGGTCTTGCAGGCTTATTGCATGATATCGATGTTGAAGTTACAAATGCAGAACCGGCTGTTCATGGTACCCAGGCAGAAGTTTTGTTAAAAGATTTTGCAATCGATCCGGAAATTCTGGATGCTATCCGGATGCACAATGAGATAGCTTCCGGGAAAAAAAGATCGACCGTCTTTCAGCATGCACTGGCTGCGGGTGAAACAATTTCGGGATTGATTTTTGCTACCACTTTTGTTTATCCGGATAGAAAGCTTTCTTCCGTAAAACCCAAATCTGTCGTAAAGAGAATGAAGGAAAAAGCTTTTGCTGCTTCCGTTAATAGAGAAAACATCCTGGAATGTGAACAAATAGGAATCCCGCTGGATGAATTCGCTGCGTTGTGCATTCATTCCCTGTTACCTATTGCCGGTGAAATAGGACTTTAAATTATAGGGGAAGATGTTTCCGGTCAAAAATTGACTGAAAACCAGAAAGGTAATTAAAAATTATTCTCTTTAACCTATCACCTTTTTCATTTTTTCCGATAAAGGAGAAACCCTAAACCGGAAATTATGAAAAAACAGATCTCTTTTCTTTTGATGATTTTAATGACGGGACTGATGGTAGAGGGATATGCCTTTAAGTCCGGTGAAATACAGAAAAATTCTCTTCAATTTTCTTCGACGTATTTATGGAAAGGAGCGAACGGGGCAAGCTGGACAGAACCTTCCAACTGGGAACCGCAACGGATCCAGGTTTCGGCTAATGATATTCTGCTTTTCAATACAGGAAATGAATTCACTGTGACGAATGTCGCGGATGAAAACATCGGACAATTAAAAATATTCAATCATACTCGAATCACTTTCCAGACAAATGGAGAGAAAACCCTTTTCATTACAGGTCTGGACGGTGATGACCTGGTGACAGAATCCGGAAGCCGGCTGGGAGTTTCCGGGAGCAATGCCCTGCATATTGTTCTGGCAGCCGGAACAAATGGGATTATAGGAGGATCCGTCGTTTTTGCAAACGGGAAACATACCCTCGAAGCCGGAAATGAAAACGGATTGATTTTTTCCGCCGGGAGTGAATTCACTGCAGAATCCGGTTTTACAGGGAACCCCTTTGGAACCTCTTCTTTGAATTCTGTCATTTTTGAATCTTCTTCTACATATATCTGCAAGTCGGGTGATCATCCTTTCGGTGCTGCAGCGCCGAAATCTGTCGTTGTTTTTAAGGATGGAAGCCGGTATATCCATCAGTCGAAAGAATATCCTTCTTTGTGCGGAAGAAAATATGCCGGTTTTGAGCTGGATGACCCCGAAGCCGATATCTGGGCTAATGGCAATGATACACTGGCTTTAGGAGATCTGACAATCACCCGGGGAATTCTTTTTCTGAATCTCACCAAAGAGATAAAAATCCGGGGAAACCTTACCGTACAGTCGCCGGGTAAGCTGGGGTTCCGGCCGGATAGAGAGAACATGATCAGTTTTACAGGGAATGTTCTTCAATGGATCAGCGGGAATGGCGACATCGAAATCACAGAAAATACTCAGTTTATCCTCAATAATGAAGTGTGCATTAACCGCGAGATCAATTTTTCCGGGGCTTTAAAGATAACCCCGATCGGGAAATTAACTATTTCCCCCGGTGGGTATGTGTCGGTTCAAAAGGACTTTTCCAATGACAATACGGAAGGCATTCTCATACATTCCCATTCCGGAGGGACTGGTTCTCTGATCGATTACAGTGGAATGTCAGGTCAGGGTACAGCAAGGGTGGAACTTTACCTGCAACCTGCCATGTGGCATTACGTATCCTCCCCGGTAGCCGATGCAAGAGCCGGGACTTTTTCAGGAGATTATGTTAAATCTTCTGATCCCGGCTCGGTATCGGGATGGGGCCCCTGGATCACAAATCCTTCTGCTCCGTTAGAAGTGATGTGCGGGTATGCGGTATGGAAGCCGACATCCAACCAAAATATAGAATGCTTTTCCGGGAGGCTGAATACCGGAGATATCAGGATCCGACGGTCGCGCCACCCGGATGATCCGTATGCCGGCTGGCATCTTCTCGGGAATCCCTATCCCAGTTCGCTGGATCTGGACAGCCGCAGCATCAAATGGAATGAATTCGAGCCGACAGCCTGGTTCTGGGATCAGGGTGGCCAGGGTGGGACCGGTAATTACCGGGCTTATCCTGCATTACTGGCACCCCCTCCGGAAGTGGGAGAACACTCATCACAGGTTCCTCCCATGCAAGGCTTTTTCGTCCATATCAACAGCAATTTTTCCGGAGAAACGGAATTATCTCTCAATAATGAAACACGCATTCATGGGAATGAATCTTTCCTTAAAAAGACCAACAGGACAATGGAAAAATTTTTAGCCATCAAAGCTACCGGCTCTGCAAACGGATACTCCGATAATGTGTTCATTCATTTTGACCCGGACTACACAGAATACTACGACGCCGGTTATGATGCCTGGAAATTGTCCGGACTGGTTGATGCACCTCAGCTTTACTCCTATACAGGAAAAGGGGATAAAGTTACTTTCAATTGTCTTCCCTTTAAAAATATGAATATGACTGTCCCGGTGGAATTTTCATGCAGCATAGCCGGAAATTTCACGCTGACGGCCAGCTTAATGAAAAGTTTTCCGGAAAGTATGGCCATCTTGCTTGAGGATCTGTTAACGGATGAAATACGGGATCTTCGCCGTTATCCTGAATATTCCTTTTACTCCATTCCCGGGAACAATCCGGATCGGTTCCTGCTGCATTTTCAGGAATCAGGTTCTTCTGTTGCAGATCAGGCAGACAAAACAGATCTCCGGATATATTCCGGGGGAAAAGAAATATTCATTGAAAGTAATGCTAATCTTCCGGAAGGAAGTTTGAAAGTATTCGACATGATGGGGAGAGAAGTAGCTACCCGGGAATTTGAAAAGGCTTCATTAATCCGGATTCCGTTATCCGTTCCAAAAGGTTATTATATTGTTAGGGCTATATTCGGGGATAAAGTTCTGGTCAAAAAAGTTCTTTTATGATTATCAAGAATCTCTTTTCTTCCTGAAAAAATCTTTCATCAGCCGGGAGCACTCTTTTTCCAGAACTCCCGGAATGACCTTAGTCTTCGGATGCAACAATGGCTTACCGGTTAGTGTATAGCCACGCTTTTCGTCGGGAGCTCCGTACACGATTTTTCCGATTTGTGTCCAGAATGCAGCTCCTGCACACATGACGCAGGGTTCAACGGTCACATAAAGTGTGCATTCATTCAGGTATTTACCGCCCAGATGATCTGCAGCGGCAGTAAATGCCTGCATTTCGGCATGAGCAGTTACATCATGAAGAGTTTCAGTAAGGTTATGAGACCGGGCGATGATTCTATTATCACAAACAATGACAGCTCCGATTGGAATTTCATCTTTTGCTTCTGCCTGCGATGCTTCTTTCAGGGCTTCTGCCATAAAATATTCATCGGAATAAAGCGGATATGTTGTTTTCTGAGCCAAAATACTATTGATTTTTAATAATTCTTTCAGCCATTATTTCTTTTCCGTCCATCAAAAGAGATACTACATAAACTCCTTCTGAAAGGCCGGAAAGGTCAAATGAGCTGTCACTAACACCGGATACCGAATTCTCCCTTTCAGAGACCAGTTTCCCTTCCGGATTGTAGATTCTGACCTTGAAATTCCGGTAATGATTGTTATCAAACCGGACAGTAACCGGGCCGGAAGTGGGGTTTGGATAAAGCTTAAACGTGGATTTTGTCAGGAAAGGGACAGCATCTGCGACATCCCAGGTTGTGGTGTAAAATCCTCTTCCGTGAGTTGCTGCCAGGACCTGGTTATCCGATTCACGCATAGCCAGCATATCCACCCTGACATTAGCCAGTCCACTATTATCCGGAGTCCAGATGACGGTAGGTTCATCCAGTGATCCCGTTGACCAGATGCCGGATTCGGTTGCCAGTAAGGCATAATGGTAATTTCTTGGATGAAAAATGGCCCAGCGGACGGGCATATCCGGGAGATTCCCTTCCACATTTTTCCAGGTTGCACCGCCATCGTGGGTAAGCCAGACCGAAACTACTCCGTAATTGGAGAAAGTAACGAGAAGAGTGCTATCTGTAGGACCTATTGCAATGGAAGAGATACATCCGGGAGGAAATGCCGGTCCGGTTATTTCCGTTGTTACTGGAGTTGATTCGGCATGAACCAGCTTGAAAAGATGACCGGAAACCGTTCCCAGGAAGAGAGTGGCATTATTGGGTGATGAGTTGGGCGACCATCTGACTGCTGAAAAATATACAGAACTTCCGGTATTTGCATTTTTTAAAGATCCGAGTGCCCAATATTCAGTAACATCATCAATCTGCAGGTAAACATCGGGTGTGGAGGAAATAAAATCCACTCCGTTGGCATATATCCGGTTATTCACATAATCATAGTCGGCCGGATTGACAAAAATCCCGGTTCCGCTGTAGGCATCCAGATCATTGTAATAGTATCCGTTTTTAAAGATATAGTAATGATTATAATAAACCGAGGAAATAAAAGTACCTGGTTCATCATTATCAAAGAAGGCATAGGCTCCGTCACCACCGCTTACCATGGAAGATTCAGTGAGAGGGGAAGAGCCGTAGTAAATAAGGGAACCATTATCCTGTAATCCCCCCAGGTAATTACTAACGCCATAAGTCGGGTGAATAGCGGCAGAATAGAACTGCAGCGTATTATACCCCAGGTTTCTTTCTTCAAAAGCAGGATTGTATGCAGTTCCGTTTTGCGTATAAAAAATACCTCCGTCGGATCCAAACAGGAGATTGGAAGAAGATCCCGGCATATAAACGATGGCATGCTGGTCGGCATGGATATATTGCGGGCCTCCGCCATAATACATCAATGCCCAGTCGCTGACACGTGTCCATGAGTTTCCTCCGTCAGTTGTTTTCTGAACATCCAGTCCGCCAATGAAAAGTGAGTTGGCATCGTTCGGATCGACAGCGATATCAAGGGCATGCCAGGCGATGGTAGCAAAATTCGCATTTCCGTTATTATCGGAAGGGAGAGATTTCCTGACCCATGTTTCTCCTTTATTGGAAGACCTCAGGATCCGGTAACAGTTGTAAATCATAAAATTGTTATCCGGGTTGACATGACCGGAAGCGACGAGAGCATAAACGACATTAGGATCGGAGAGTGCGCTTCCCAGGACGATACGACCGGGAATATTATTTTGGGAACTGTTCAGAATATCGTTGCGCCAGGTTTCATCCACTGTCCAGGAGCCGGGAGTTCCCAGGTCGGAATAAAGAAAGACAGCTGCGCCATCGCCGACGATATTGGGCATAGTTCCTACAATGATCCGGGTACTGTCGCCGGATAAAGTGACATCAGAAGGAGAGTAAGGGCCAAGCAATCCATTGATATCGGGAAGAACCTGGGTCCAGGTATTTCCGCCATCGGCAGAGCGAAAGAGTCCATCCGACGGGTTGCTCAGGTGAGTGCCGTGGTAAATGCCGGAAACGACGCCGGCATAGATCACGCTGTTTCTACCCTCAGCACGGACTACAATTTTTGTGATATAATCGAAACCGGATGTTGAAGGAAGTTGACTCCAGGTTTGACCTCCGTCGGCCGATTTCCAGATGCCGTCGCCCAATCCGGATGATTCGCGATATTGCTCAACTGCAGTTTCAGGTTCACCGGTACCCACATATAGGATTTGAGGATTGTGCGGATCATAAGCAATGCAACGAATGGCAAGGCAGTTCCACAGGTCACCTACCGGATACCAATAGGAGAGAGGATCTGAAATATGATAATTGACCCAAAGTCCTCCGGTTATTCCACCTGCCCATACTTTATCATGTGATGGATCATTAGGGTCAAACATAATAGCCCGGGTTCTGCCTCCCATATCGGCGGGAATGTTGGTCCATTGTAATCCTGACCGGGATGATTTCAATCGTTGCAGATTCATGGTTTCCCGGTATGCAGCAGCAAGCCGTTCATGAGGTACTCTCTGCAGAGCAGGATCCACCGTCATGAAATAATTCTGAAAAGCAGCCATATCCGGCTCATCCGCTCCTTTTTTTTCACGGATTGACTGTTTTTCAAGCTGACTTCCTTTTAAAACCCTGACGAGCCAGCTTTCATATTTTTTTCTGGAATTATTGGATGTATTATTGGGCTTCAGGATAAAAATCAGTCCTAATGCCAGGATCAATAAAATACCGGACAGATAGATCTTTTTCATGGGGTGATTTATTTTGATGCAACCCGGTTAATCAAACAAATTTAAGATAAAAATATAGTTTCTTTCCCTTGAATTATTTATTATCTTTATCCGAACCAAATCAGGAAATTATGAAGCAAAATGTAGGTACTACCGACAAAGTAATCCGCATTGTCATAGCGATCGTAATTTTTGTAATTGGAATAGTTTTCAGAAGCTGGTGGGGATTGCTTGGATTTTTCCCTTTGATTACTGCGATAATAGGCTGGTGTCCGGGTTACTGGTTGCTTAATATCAGCACAATATCGAAGGAAAAGCCAAAAAAATCGACATAGGAGGAATCGGGTTATTATTCGGGCATCAGCTCTTTTTTCAGATCTTCCGGTTCCCAGGCGTCTTTTAAGAAAAGAGGTCCGATGCGGGTTCTGCAGAGAGCAGTGAGGTGAGCACCGCTGCGGAGCATTCTTCCATAATCCCGGGCGAGTGCGCGGATATAGGTTCCTTTACTGCAAACGATACGGAAATCTACTTCAGGGAGTTCAATCCGGGTAAGTTCAAAAACCGAAATATTCACTTCTTTAGGTTGAAGGTCCACTTCTTCTTCATTCCGGGCATATTTATATGCTCTTTTCCCTCCAATCTTGATAGCGGAAAATGCCGGAGGAACCTGGAGATAGCGTCCGGTAAATTTTTTTGCGACTTCTTCGAGATCTGATTGTTTGATATGCTGCCATGGATATGTCTGGTCGATCTCTTTTTCCAGGTCAAACGACGGGGTAGTAGCTCCGAATTTAAAGGTTCCGGTATACTCTTTTTCAAGTTCCTGGAATTGGTCTATATTCTTTGTCATTTTCCCGGTACAAAGAATGAGCAATCCGGTTGCCAGAGGATCCAGAGTTCCGGCGTGACCGATTTTCAGACGGGGGATATGAAGCTGGCTACGTGCAATGTTGCGGACATAATTGACTACGTCAAAGGAAGTCCAGCGATAAGGCTTGTTTACGGGGATAATTTCCCCTTCTTCTAAACGGAATGACATTAATTATTATGATCTTTTATCTCAATCCGAAAACATATAAAAGAACAATCACGAGACCAACCAGGATACGATAGTATCCGAATCCCCGGAACCCATGTTTTGTCAGAAAGGCAATAAAGGTTTTGATTGCCAGCATAGCAACCAGAAACGAAATGATATTGCCGATGAGTAGCATGTTCAGGTATTCTCCATGGATGATCTTGTAATTTTCCGTCAGTTTAAGTGCCGATGCGGCAAACATAGTCGGTACAGCCAGGAAAAAAGAGAATTCGGCTGCATTTTTTCGCGATAGTTTTTGTGACATACCGCCGATAATGGTTGCTGCCGATCGTGATATCCCGGGAATTACTGCCATGATCTGGAAAAGGCCTATTAAAAATGCTTTGGGATAAGTAAGCCGGGTTTTTTCATTTTCCGGCCGGTGGAACCACTTATCAGCGAAAATAAGAAAGATTCCCCCAACAAACAAAGAGACTGCAACGATCAGAATACTTTCCAGCATCCGGTCGATTTGCTTTTCCAACAGGAATGCAATGATGAGGGGGATACATGCGACAGCGAGCTTGAAATAAAAATCCCAGCTTTGAAAGAAGCGTTTCCAGTAAAGAACGATTACTGAAAGAATAGCTCCAAACTGGATATTTACGATGAATGCTTTAACGAATTCCGATTCCGGGATTCCCAGGAGATGCTGGAAAATGATCATATGGCCAGTAGAAGAGATCGGAAGAAACTCCGTAATCCCTTCCACAATGGCAATGATGATTGCCTGTAAATAAGTCATCTCAATCTTTGGGTTTCTTCATGATGGCAAAGATCTCGATCACGTAACCGGCGAGAATCAGGATTGGCGCCAGGGTAATGCGTCGGAAGCTGAAGATATCGGGATTAAAGACATTAGGATCTTTCGAGCCTCCACCGATCATCAGCAGAAAACCTGCTACGATGAAGACAAGCCCAATCAGCAAAAGCCGGTAATTCTCTTTTCCGAAAGCAAACTGTCCGGTTTTCGAAGCTTGTTGTGTCTGCTTCGGAGTGCTTGTAGAAACGGTTACTTTAGGGGTAGAGGGTGCCGGTTTTTCAGCAGTGACGTGCTTTTTCTTTTTTTCCATTTCCAGAATCAATATTGGATGACAAAAGTACTATTTTTTCTAAAAATCAAGCATAAAGATCGTCGGTTTCCATACGGAGGTATTTTCTGACAGCCAGGAAGGTAGAAAGCCAGGAGATCAGAATGCCCAGGAAAAAGATAAGAGCCACAAGGATCAAATATAGCCGGAAATCCTGGATTTGCAGAAGTTCAGGTACTTCTTCGATAGCCAGGTAGAGAACACCGCACAACATTGCAAGGGCAAAAATGGCGCTGATGCATCCCTGCAGAATGCCACGGCGGAGGAACGGACGACGGATAAAGCCACGGGTTGCTCCTACCAGTTGCATAGTACGGATGATAAATCGTTGAGAGAAAACAGATAACCGGATCGTATTATTGATCAGAGCAATGGCAACAATCAGGAGGATGAGGCTGAAACCGAGAATGATCAGACTGAATCGCTCAATATTCTGATTTACCAGCTCGATCAGGGATTTTTGGTAAAATACTTCCTTTACTTCCGGATTGGAAAGAAGGAACTTTTCAATCCGGCTTACACTTTCCAGGTTTGTATAATCCGCTTTCAGCCGGAGGTCGATTGCAGGGAGCAAGGGATTATATCCCAGAAATCCGATAAAATCTTCACCCAATTCCTTTTTCAGTTCCCGGGCAGCTCTTTCTTTGGTAATATATTCCGTTGATTTAACATATTCCTGAAGATCCAGTTTTTTCTTGAAAGCCAGGATATCCGCTTCACTTACTTCTTCTTTAATCATGATATTGAAGCCGATATTTTCCCTGGCATAATCGGAAAGTTTTTTGGCATGCAGCACAAGGAGGCCTAACAGACCCATCATGAACAGTACCAGGGTAATACTGATTACAGTAGAAACGGAGGAGGTTTTGATTCTCCGGTTATAATATTTTTCTTCCTGGCGGGCCATTGTATCAGAATGATGTGCGAAGGTAAAGGAAAATTTGAAAATGAGCACTCAAATTTCAGAGTTGATTTTTCCCTACTCAAGGGCCGCAAAAAGTTCGCAAAAAGCAATACGGCTTTCGAACAAAAACAGGAAATTGAGTATTCGAATATTCGAATACTCTCCGTGAGCCCCCTCCCGACCTCCCCCACCCGGGGGAAGAGGAGAACTGCTATCATTATGCATGGAGCGCCTTAATTCCCCTGCCAATCGAAGCGTTTCAGGCGAAGCACCAAAATAAAACGGGTAGATCTCATTTCCTTCAAGCTTTGTCATTCAATTTTTTTATTGTTTTCACTCAACCCTTATTTTGATTTTACTCTCCCTTCCCCCGGGTGGGGGAAGGGCAGGGGATGGGGGCTGATTTGCAGGATTTTGATCAA
>JAUZOW010000210.1 GCA_030706225.1 Bacteroidota bacterium
GGTATTCCAAATGCCGTGAAATTCTAATACCTTTGTATTCATTAAAAACCTGTTTCCTTTGAGAAAACGCAGTAAAATCATACTGATCTCACTGAGCTTACTAAGTGGAGTGATTCTGGCTCTTGGCTGGCCGGAAAAAGGCTTCCCCGGATTGCTCTTCATCGGATTGGTTCCTCTTCTCTTCATGGAAGATGCTATAAGCCAGAATCATGAAAGATTTGTCTCTTTCAGTGTACTTTTTTATTCCTGGCCCGGATTTCTGGCATGGAATGCACTAACAACCTGGTGGATATACAATTCCACCGGCATAGGATCCCTTCTTGCCATTATTTTGAATTCACTATTCATGGCCATCATTTTTGAGGCGTTTCATTTCTCAAAAAAGAAATTCAAATCCACTTATTACGGGTATATCTGTCTTGTCCTGTACTGGATATCTTTTGAATTCCTCCATCTGAACTGGGATCTGAACTGGCCCTGGCTAAACCTCGGAAATGGATTCGCACATTATTACACCTGGGTTCAGTGGTATGAATACACAGGCGCTTTAGGAGGGACACTATGGATCCTGATTTCCAACATATTGGTTTTTGAACTGGTAAAAGCTCTTCCCGTCAGGGCGTTTTCATCCTTTCTTCCAAAACGTGAGACTCTTTCCCCGAAATGGCTGATTCCTGCATTGATTGTCTGGATTGGTTTCCCTCTTATCTTCTCAATCATACGGTACAACTCTTATAAAGAAAAGAAAGATCCTGTAAGTGTTGTGGTTGTCCAGCCCAACCTGGATCCTTATACTGAACAATACTCTGTTCCACCCAATCAGGTGATTTCCAGGATCATGAATCTGGCTGCTCCGGAACTCGACAGCAATGTTCAGTTTCTGGTCACTCCGGAATCTGCCATTCAGGAAGACATGTGGGAAAATGATCTTCAGTCGTTTCTTAGCGTTCAGCTTTTAAAAGATATTGCAGGCAAATATCCTGACCTGAATATGATTTTAGGCGGATCTACTTTCCGGATGTTCAAACCGGGAGAAAAGCTTACCCATTCAGCAAGAAAATTCAGAAATGGTGACGGATATTATGACGCCTATAATGCTGCGATCATGATCAATTCTCTTCCGGGACTTCAGCTTTATCATAAATCAAAGCTTACTCCGGGTGTCGAATCCATGCCTTCCTTTGGAATATTCAAATTCATTGAAAAATATGCAATTAATTTGGGAGGCACAGTAGGAAGCCTGGGTACCGATGATATACGAAGAGTCTATAAAACAGTCAAAGCTCCTCCTGCATCGGCAGTGATTTGCTATGAGTCTACTTTCGGAGAATTTTTTTCCAGATTTGTGAGAAATGGAGCACAGGTCATGTTCATTATTACGAATGACGGATGGTGGGGTAATACACCCGGCTATCGTCAGCATTTTTCATTTGCTTCCCTCCGGGCCATCGAAAACCGTCGGTCCATTGCCCGTTCCGCCAATACAGGGATTTCTGCATTCATCAATCAAAGAGGAGACCCCATACAGAAAACTCCTTACTGGGTGCCGGTTGCCCTTAAAGGCACAATCAATGCCAATTCCGGACTGACTTTTTACACCCGTCACGGAGATTATATTGCCAGAGCTGCTGTTCTGACCGGATTACCCCTTTTACTCATCAGCTTCTTCCTCCCGGGAGAAAAAAGAAAAAAACTGAAAACATCATTCCGAAATGGAAAAAATAACAAGCATATTTAAACCTGTCACTCTTCAGGCTCTTTGCATATTACTGCTAACGGTAGCCTTGTTTTCTTCCTGTAACCCTGGATCACATCATGAAACTTCTGCTAAAACAGAAGAGAATAGTGAGAAAGCACGTACTGCTGTCCCCGATTTCAATGCCGATTCTGCATTTTCCTATGTTCGCCATCAGGTAGCATTCGGACCTCGCGTTTGCAACACGCCGGCACATGAAAAGTGCGGGGATTATCTAGCAAACCGTCTTCGTACTGTTTGCAAGGATGTCATCATCCAGAAAGGGAAAGTAAAGGCATACAACGGAACCCTGTTAAATTTCAGCAATATCATCGGATCGTTCCGTCCGGAACTCAGCAACCGTATATTACTTTGTTCTCATTGGGATTCAAGGCCTTATGCCGATCAGGATCCCGATCCGAAGAATCACAACAAGCCCATCGACGGTGCCAATGACGGAGCCAGCGGAGTAGGTGTTCTCTTGGAAATCGCACGGCAGCTAAGCATGTCGCCCTCTCCTGTCGGTGTGGATATCCTGATTCTGGATGCCGAAGATTATGGTCCTCCCGAAGATAAAGAAACGACGGAAGACACTTCAGACTGGTGGGGACTTGGCGCTCAGTATTGGGCTGCCCATCCTCATAAAACCAACTATGCAGCCAGATATGGAATCCTTCTCGATATGGTCGGAGCTACCGACGCCACTTTCCTGATGGAATCATTTTCAATGAAATATGCTCCTTCCATTGTGAAAAGCGTATGGTCAACCGCCTGGCAAGCCGGCTATTCCAGATTCTTCCCGGAAGAAGAAGGACTTCCCATTACAGATGACCATTTGTTTATCAACAAGATCATTAATATCCCGACCATCGATATCATCCATCTTGACCGCAACAGCAAGACGGGATTTACTCCTTCCTGGCATACACTGAAGGATAATATTTCCGTAATTGATAAGAATACACTGAAAGCTGTCGGGCAAACCCTGCTTACCGTTATTTACCAGGAAAAGTAAATACCTGACATTTGCTATAACAACTCATTGGCAATATTCGCAAGTTCTGACCGCTCTCCTTTCTCAAGTCTGACATGTGCATAAATAGGATGATTCCGTATGCGGTCGATCAGAGTTGAAAGTCCATTACTTTGAGCATCCAAATAAGGTGTATCAATCTGATAGATATCTCCTGTAAAGATGATCTTTGTATCCTCCCCGGCCCTGGTGATGATGGTTTTAATTTCATGAGGAGTCAGATTTTGGGCTTCATCCACGATAAAGCAGACATTGGAGATGCTTCTGCCACGGATATA
>JAUZOW010000211.1 GCA_030706225.1 Bacteroidota bacterium
AATGTCTCAAAGGAACAAGTATCTGTTCCATAATTTTCTGAATAAGTGGCCGCCGAAGCCATTGTTCATAATCGAAGGGTTCAGAATATTTTAATGTATCGGCGACATGATCCAGAAGTTGATCCAGAACGGATGGTTCCTTACCCAGGAGGGCGATTTCATATTGATATCGGAAACTGCGGTAATCGAAGTTGGCTGAGGAGATTGAAAAAATCCGGTTGTCAATCATCAGCAGTTTGGCGTGAAGGTTATGTGGTGTATAAAAAAGAAGCTTTACGTTATTTTTATGCAGGATTCCGAAGTATTTATTGCGGAGAATGTCGATCATCCCTACATCCGAATTCTTAGGCATGATCACTTTCACATCGACTCCTCTTTTTGCAGCTTCCATCATAGCTTTTCGAAGCATGAATCCCGGAAGGAAATAAGGAGTTTCAATAAGGACCGAGGTTTTCGAGGTGCGTATAAGCTGGTAATATTTTTTCTTCAACCGTTGCAGTTTGCCGGAAGGGAGATCCCGGATAAGCTCAAAATCATCGTATCTCAGGGTTTTGGAATAAAGTACCTTGTTGGTTATATTGTAAGGGTTGAAAGCTTCAAAGTTTTGGGTAAAGCAGGTTTTGAAAAGAGTTGCCATCTCATCATTATGAATCCGGATGGCAAGCTCGCGCCAGTTGAGGTTATATCCGGTGATGTTCATCGATCCGAGATAGGAAAATTGACCGTCGATTACAATAATCTTCCGGTGATCGCGACGATGTCCGCGGGTAAAAATGTCGGTATTCAGCTTGATCTTTTCAAAAAACTTAACCTCGCCTCCATAGTTTATAAGCTTCTCGAAAAAAGATTCGGAAATCGGCCCTTTCCCCCAGGAATCAATAAGGATTTTCACCTTGACGCCTTCTTTTGCTTTTATCGTAAGAGCATCCCGGAATTTAATCCCCATATCATCGTTGGCAAACTTGTAAGTTTCCAGGAAAATATAGTCCTTCGCCCTGCCGATATCTGCCAGCAGGAGAGTGTAAAACTTCAGCGGATCGTCCAGTACGAGGTATTCCATGAGGTAAAATTAAAAAAATTAACTATGTTTGCAAAAAAGGGATTATGATCACATCCATGACGGGTTATGGGAAAGCTGATATTGAGCTTTCCGGCTATATACTTACAATTGAAATCCGGACGCTCAACAGCAAATCCCTGGATCTTTCACTCAAATTACATAATTATTTCAGAGATAAAGAGTCGGAAATCCGGGCTCTGATTGCGCAGAAACTGGATCGCGGAAAAGTCGAGATGCTCATTACATCCGAAAATACTTCCAGCATTCCTGAATTTGCTATCAATAAGGAACTTGTCAAGCAATATTACAAGGAAATAGCAGATCTCATGGTGGAAATAGGAGAAAAAGATACTTCTTCCATTCTTCCTTCCATTCTGAAATTACCGGATGTTCTTGTTTCCGGAAGGGATGAGATCACAGGACATTCCTGGGAAGCTATAAAGGAATCGATACTGAAAGCGCTCGACGGTGTTGTTGAATCCCGTCTGAAGGAAGGAATAATCCTTGAAAAAGATATCCGTGAACGGGTTCATTTGATTCTTTCTTATCTCGATCTTGTCCGACCGCTGGAGAAGAACCGGTCAGTCGTTATCCGTGAAAAGCTGATAAATGAATTCCGGAAAATGAAAGAAGATGAACGTCAGTCAATCGTTGTTGATGAAAACCGTTTTGAGCAGGAGTTGATCTATTATCTGGAGAGATTGGACATTACTGAAGAGCAGGTAAGACTTAAAAAGCATTGCGATTATTTCATCGAAACGCTGGATGAACCGGTATCTCAGGGAAAGAAGCTGGGCTTTATCACCCAGGAAATGGGCAGGGAGATCAATACCATGGGTTCAAAGGCCAACGATGCAGCAATCCAGAAGATTGTCGTGAAAATGAAAGACGAACTGGAGAAGATTAAGGAGCAATTGCTTAATATACTGTAAAATGAAGGGTAAGGCCATCATTGTTTCCGCACCGTCAGGTGCCGGAAAAACGACTATTGTGAAGTATCTCCTATCGGTTTGTCCGCAACTTTCCTTTTCAATTTCCGCTTGCAGCCGCCCACGTCGTGATAATGAAACCGAAGGCAAAGATTACTATTTCATTTCAGTGGATACTTTCCGCGAAAGAATCGTCTATGGCGATTTTGTGGAATGGCAGGAAGTGTATCCCGGCAATTATTACGGAACTTTAAAATCGGAATTGCAGAGGATATGGAAAGAAGGCAAAACGCCGCTTTTTGATGTGGATGTCTTTGGAGGATTGAATCTGAAAAAATATTTCGGCGACGATGCCCTTGCTCTTTTTATCAAGCCACCTTCCCTGGAAGTACTGGAAGAACGTTTGCGCAACCGGGGAACGGAAGACCTGGAAAGCCTGAAAAAAAGGTTGAAGAAAGCCGGTCAGGAGCTGGCACAGGCAAAAAAATTTGACAGGGTGATTGTGAACGACAAGCTGGAAGATGCATACTGTGAGGCATTGAAAGCCATCGGGAATTTCATCGATATCTCAGATAATGAAAAAAGATCCTGATAAAATAGGGCTCTTTTTCGGTTCCTTTAACCCGATTCATTCCGGCCACCTGATCATCGCCGGATATATGACTGAATTTACGGATATCACCCAGGTCTGGTTTATTATCTCTCCCCAAAATCCACTCAAGGAGAAGTCAACCCTTCTGAAAGACCATCACCGGCTTGCAATGGCTCAGATCGCTGTGGAGGATGATCCCAGGTTTCGCGCTTCCAACATTGAATTCCATCTCCCAAGACCTTCCTATACTATTGATACGCTAACCTATCTTTCGGAAAAATATCCGGATAAAAAATTTGTCCTGCTTTCCGGAACAGATATCTTCCCTACATTCCACAAATGGAAGAATTATGAAGTGTTGCTTGATCTCTATCATTTCTATGTGTATCCCCGACGAGATTCCGGATTGGGTCAATACGAGAAGCACCCTCATATCCATCT
>JAUZOW010000212.1 GCA_030706225.1 Bacteroidota bacterium
CGCCGATTACCCTATCTCCATGCTTTACAACAAAGATCTTTCCCGCATGGCTTTTGAAAATGGCTTCGAACATTTCATACGGTGGCAAAGGTACTTTGACTCTTTTCCGATAAAGGTCATGCAATATTTTATATAAGCTGCGGACTTCCTGTGATGACTGAGCTTCTCCATATGTCGCCCCTTCTTCAACAGAAATCCGGATTTCCCTGCGGCGGTTGTACTTCATTCCGGAAAGTATCTTTTCCATCGATTCCCCTTCCAAAGGGAGAATGGCATTGATATATGGAAGATACTGAAACCCAGACCCGCTGAATGCATTATACCACCTGGATTCAGCCAGGTTCCGGAATTCGATGTACACGGACTTTTTTGCAGTTTGTCCGATCAATGCATCGACCAGCAATCCGGCGACCTTGCCCGGCTCTTCTGCGGATGCGGATACAAGCGGCCCACCCCACACGATCGTACGGGCTGTAAAGCGCCCGGTGATCCCTGCATGTTCTTTCTGAATGACCGCCAGCAGAATGCCGGCAAGTTTTTCCTGGTCATCAAATGCGCCGAGGACGATTGGAGTATAGTCCTTTATCTGCTTGAAAATATCATAGATTTCCGGGGCCTGGAAGGCATTGCCGGAAGGATGGTTTGCTACGAAAGCAGACCATTCGCTTCGTTCAATTTTTAAGACTGATGATTTGATGTGAATCGGGGGCATCAGAGGTTCGGGGTTCGGAATGAATTTAATGTTGAAATTTTTGGCCTTTTAGATCTGATTTTTTAAGATAATCAATTAATGTCTGGATTTTTCTGGCTAATAAATCGGTTTGAGAAAGTAGGTCCTGAAGTTGGGGATCCGATATATAACCAAAATCACATGCACGATATAATTGAGATCTTGTCTCATTACACGAGCCTTTCGCGACGCAGAGAAATTGAACAAATTCTCTCTTGACTCCTGCCAAATCACTAAATCTTCAAAACAAGTAATTTTCATAATTTCAATATTATCTACGACATTTTAACTCCGAACTCTGAACTCCGAACCCCGAACTTATATTGAAATTCCGGCAACTTTTTCATTACAATCGCGCTGGCCGGGTAATCGTGGATGAACCAGGTCAGGAAAGCCGTGACATCTATTTTGTCATTCAGCATCTTTTTCCGGCGGGCCTGGAATATCTCCTTACGGTCGGGCATGTTCAGCAGTTTGTTGACGGTGTCGAATATTCCCTGCTCATCGGAGGGTTTCACGCCATAAGTCAGACTGTACTTTTTTTCCAGCTCTTCCAGCACGCTTATTCTTCCTGAAAAATCGCTGATCCGGATACTGGGCGTTCCCAGCATAGCTGCTTCCATCGACATGCTCTGGCTGTCGCTTACCAGCATTTCGGCATAATTCAGGTAATGATGAATGTCAATCGGAGGAAAATCGATGTGAAGATCCGGAAAACAGTATGATGACCGGATTTCAGAATTGATAAAAACATTTCCTGTTTCCGAAAGCATTTCAATGATTTTCCGGAGAACTTCTTTGCTTATTCCTTTGATTCCAAAGTCATGATGGGCATTCAGACCGGAAAGACGGATGAGGTAATAGGGCTTGTTTACCGGGATATTGACTTTTGACCGGTCGGGAGTAAAATAGTCAGGGTGAAGATATGCCAGCTTCATATAGCCTTTGTAACCGATCTTCTTGCTTTCCCATTTCCCGACATCACAGATTTCCGGCGTGATGATATGCCGGGTGAAGGGGAAGGTAAGGTCTGCCAGGTAATGAATCACGGCATAGTCGTCTTCTGTAAACGAAAGACAAGGTTTTCCTAATAATTTCGCAGCATGAGCCAGGCTTGCATCCGAACCCATCAGGAGATCTGCTTTCGTTTTACGGGTGATCTGAAGTACTTTGTCATCCCGCTTTAACAGACTCCCGATAATGGCTCTTCTGGATTTTCCTCTGACTACAGGAAGAATGTTCTCATATTCCCAACCGGTTTCATTCAGCAGCTCTTCCAGGATATCCTTGGTTTTGATCAGTACGGTCACTGTATCCCCCAGTTCCCGGAGCCGGGTAATGGTGTTTTTAAAAAAATAAAACTGGGCAGGGTGAGATAATAAACAGAGAATCTTCATGGTTTATCGATGATCTCGGTTTTATAAAGAGATTGAGGCTTATGGACAAAAATCCTGGACAAAACAGGTTTGGCCAGACGCAACATATTTGTGAGGAGATAGTTGTAAGACGGATAATCATGGAAAGACCGGTTGGGCGCTTTCATAAGACTGTCGAATTCTTCCTGAGAAAGATCGAGTTTTTTCTGAACATAGGTAATCAATTCTTGCCGTTTTTCAGGTTCAATGGGAGGTTTTCCGATTTCCGACAGCGCCTGTTCCCGGGTGATTTCCCCGCTCAGGGTTTGGGCGGAAAGAGTGATTTTGCGCTTATCGATCCCGAACTTCTCATAAATCCAGCAAGAGATGACAAAACGGGTAAAAAAATTCTCGAAATGATGACCACCGTAGTATTCCCATCCGTATTTGTCGCGGAGGAACTGCTGGGCTTTATTCTTGTTATAATCCAGGTAATAGTAAGGATAAATACTTTTTATTCCCCTGAGATAGCCGTAATAAAAGAGATTTGAGAGGGTATAGTTCGGAAAGGTTTTCAGGCGGACTTTCCCGAATTTACGATGGATAGCCCGGAGTTGCCTTCCGTCGCCGTAGGTCCATTCCGTAGGCTGAGTCCCTTCGGAACGGAAGTCGTTTCCCCGCAGGATATATCTGATTTTTTCGCGAGATGCGATTTTATAGAGCACCGATTTGATGGCAAGATCGGTCGGCATATCTACCCAGGGCAGGCCGGCAATCATATAAGCACGGATCAGATCCTTGATTTCTTCATAATTGACTACATATGTTTCCAGGTCGATATGCAGGGCATCCGTCATCTTCCGGATGTTTTTCACGGAGATATCGCTGCTCCAGCCGTTATCCAGATTGACTGC
>JAUZOW010000213.1 GCA_030706225.1 Bacteroidota bacterium
CAATTGTTGCTTACGGGCATCCAATATTGAAAAAAGTTGCCCAAAATATTGATCCTTCCTATCCTGATTTTAAGGAATTCATTGCAGACCTTTGGGAAACAATGTACCAGGCTGACGGAATTGGTCTGGCTGCACCACAGGTCAATCGTTCTATCCGCGTTTTTGTTGTGGATGCGACAGTTTTTGCTGAAAAATATCCTGAAGCAAAGGATTTCAAGCAGGCATTCATCAATGCGGAAATTTATAAAAGGGAAGGAGAGGAATGGATCTTTAACGAAGGTTGCCTCAGCTTCCCGGGAATTCATGAAGATATCAGCCGGAAATCCGTAATCTATATAAGATATCTCGATGAAAATTTTCAACCTCATGACGAACGGTATGACGGAATTGTAGCACGCGTAATCCAGCATGAATACGATCACATTGATGGTTTAGTCATGGTCGATCATGTCAGCTCTCTGAGAAAGATGCTTCTGAAAAGTAAACTGAATGATATTTCGAAGGGGAATATAGATGTAAGCTATAAAATGATATTCCCATTTTTAAAAAAAGGCAAACCCAGAAAATAACTAACTTCCTAAAAAAATATGAAAAAAGTTGCACTTGCAGTCCTGCTGGTCTCGATGATTGCTTTTACGGGATGCGGACCTTCCCGGAATAAAATGATTTCCGGAATGAAAGAAAAAGAACAAGCTTTGTTTTCACCGACCGCTACAAGTTTTGATTCAACAACGGCCAGAGCTCTTGTAAAAATGTACGAGAAATTCGTTGCTAAATTTCCTAATGATTCTCTTACTCCTTCCTGTTTGCTGAAAGCCGGTAACCTGTCAGTAACCCTGAAAGATGGAAATAAAGCCATCGAATTCCTGGAACAGTTTATTAAAAAATATCCTAATCACCCGAAAGCAGAAGTTTGTCTTTTCACGGAAGGGTTTGTTTATGGGGATATTCTGAAAAAATTAGATAAAGCTCGTGAAACTTACCAGCTATTCATTGAAAAATATCCACACAGCCCGTTTGTTAATGATGCTCAGATGTCAATTCAGACTCTTGGAAAATCACCTGAACAAATCGTAAGAGAAATTGAAGCCAGGCATGCAGCCGACAGCTTGAGAAAGGTCGATTCACTGGCTAAATTGCATCATCAGGGGAAAGTGAAAAAATCGAAAAGATAAACCGTTATTCCCTGAAGATATCTTCAAGAACACGGATCAACTCAGAAGGAGAAACGTTTTCAAATAATTTTCCTTCAAGACTATAGCTGATCTCTCCTCGTTCTTCGGAAACAACAATGGCAACGGCATCTGATTTTTCCGTAAGACCTACAGCCGCCCGGTGTCTTAGTCCGTATTTAGCGGGAATATTGGTATTCCCGCTTACCGGAAGGATACACCGGGCTGCTTTTATAGTTTCTCCTGAAATAATAACCGCACCGTCGTGCAATGGGCTGTTCTTGAAGAAAATAGTTTCAATAAGAAATTCCGAGATCTTGGCCTGAACAATCTGCCCTGTTTCAATATAAGTATTCAATTCATTTTCACGCGATATGGCTATGATCGCACCTGTCTTCGTTTCAGCCATCTTCTGACAAGCTTTCACGATTTTGTCAATCTGCAGGTTTACAGGATTTTTTACTTTAAATCGCCAGAAATGTAATCGTTTTTGCCCTGATCGTATCAACTTTGTATTTCCCAGCAAAACCAGGAAATCGCGTATTTCGGGCTGAAAAACGACAATAAGGGCTATCACGCCAACCGTAATAAACTGGCCGAGAATCACACTGAGAAGCTCCATCTGCAGAAGCTTCACTATTTTGTAAATCACAAATACAGCAATGATCCCGATAAAAATCCGGATGGCAGCCGTCCCTTTTGCCAGGTTGTACAATTCATACAACAAAATGGCAAATAAGATGATATCAATGATATCTACGATCCGTATGCGAAATACTTCGGTAAAAATGCTGGGATTCACAAAAGCAAAAGTACGATTTAATCTTTTAATTATTCAGCATGGCAACAAGACGAACAGCATCCATAGCCTCTCTGACATCATGAACACGCAGGAGAGAAGCCCCTTTCAACAGGGAAATGGTATTCAATACCGTTGTCCCGTTCAGCGCTTCTGCAGGAGTAGTGCCAAGCACCTTGTTGATCATGGTTTTACGGGAAAGAGCTGAAAGTACCGGATACCCAAGCTCCTGGAAACGATTCAACCCGGCCAGAATAGTGTAATTATGCTCGACGGTTTTACCAAACCCAAAACCTGGATCCAGAATGACCTGATGAAAATTCTCAGGGAATTTTTTCAATTGCTCCCTGAAAAAATTCATAATGTCTTCAATAACATTATTATAAACGGGATGAGCCTGCATATTTTCCGGAGTTCCCTGCATATGCATAAGGATATAGGGAAGATTCCTGGAAACGACAAACGGAATCATCCCCGAATCATATGTCCCTCCATAGATATCATTGATCATTCCGGCACCTTCGTTGAATGTTGCTGAAGCAATTTCAGTACGGAAGGTATCGATTGAAAAAATAACATCTGGAAAATGAGATATCAGGCTTTTCAGCGCAGGAATCAGCCGCTTCTTTTCTTCTTCTTCGCTGGATACCTTGATTCCAGGACGAGTAGAAACAGCTCCAATATCAATGATCGAAGCTCCGTCGCCGACCATCTTTTCTGCCTGACGAAGCTGTGCATCGGTTGTGACATAAGATCCACCGTCAAAAAATGAATCATCCGTTATATTCAGGATTCCCATGACGGCGGGAGTAGATAAATCAAGCGTTTTCCCTGCACAATTAAATATTTTGTTACAGGTAGCTGGGTTTTCAATCATTTATCATGGATATTAAAAATCGGCTTGGTAAAATTACGACAATAAAGGAAAATGTTGCTAATTTTAGCCGTTCAATTCTATTCAAAACATCAGCCAGAATGGCAGATATCGAAAAAACAGAAAAACAGTTTGAAGAGGTTGTTGAAGCCTG
>JAUZOW010000214.1 GCA_030706225.1 Bacteroidota bacterium
CAGGGTTTGTTCAGGGACATCCATCATGGAAGAACATTCCTTGGTATACACCGAGCGGCTGATGGCATCCGGGATCAGGCTAATGGTTTTGACGATTTCCTTGATCAGGGCAGCTTTCTTTATTGGGTCGCCGGAGGTTTCATCCAGCAGGATTTTTGTCTTGAAGAGTATGAAGTTTACGGCATTATCCTTGATGAATTTTTCTACATCGGCTGCCCTGTTCTTGCGGGCAAATGAATCGGGGTCATCCCCGTCAGGAAGCAAGACAATCCTGACGTTCATCCCCTGTTCAAGCACCATATCGATTCCCCGCATGGAAGCCTTAATACCGGCCGGATCTCCGTCGTACAATATCGTTATGTTGGGAGTATATCGCAGGATCAACTTTACCTGTTCCTGTGTCAGAGAAGTTCCGGAAGAAGCTACAACATTATCGATTCCTGCCTGGTATAATGAGATCACATCGGTATATCCTTCCACGAGCAAGCAGGTATCGTGGGAAACGATGGAGTTTTTGGCAAGGAACAACCCGTAAAGAGAACGGCTTTTATCATAGATATCGGATTCCGGAGAGTTGATGTATTTGGCGACCTGCTTGTTATCGGTCATAATACGACCGCCGAAACCCGTGATCCTTCCGGTAACACTGTGGATAGGAAAGATAACACGGCCATGAAAACGGTCAGTCATCCGGTTTTCTTTAGGGATCCCAAGACCAGTTTTTGCAAGGTATTCCGGCTTGTAGCCATTTTCCTGGGCACTGCTCACCAGGGCATCCCATTTTTCGGGTGAGTATCCCAGCTGAAATTTCCGGATGATATCTTCCCGGAATCCTCTTTTTTTCAGGTAGGATAACCCGATGGCTTTCCCTTCTTCCGTGTCAAAAAGATTTTTCTCAAAAAATTGCTGGGCATAAGAATTCAACAGGAAAAGTGCGTCTTTTTCATTCTGTTCCTGGAGTTGCTCAGGGGTCTGGACCTCCTCATCAATTTCGATCTGATAACGCTTGGCCAGGAACCGTAAAGCTTCCGGATAGGAAAAGTGCTCGTGTTCCATTAGGAAATTGACGGCATTTCCGGCTTTCCCGCAACCAAAACATTTGTAGATACCCTTTGCCGGCGATACGGTAAAAGAGGGCGTTTTCTCATTATGAAAAGGACAAAGGCCAATATAGTTGACTCCCCGCCGCTTCAATGAAACAAAATCACCTACAACATCTTCTATCCGGGTGGCTGACAAAATGTTACTGATGGTATCCTGAGTGATCATCAAATGGAAATTTGATGTCACGAAGATAGCAAAAAACACTCCCACGGAAATAAGAAAACGGACCGTATTTCTATGTTTATTTATATCTTTATAAAAAATATTTTCATGGACCGACGTGAATTTTTCAAACGCAGTATTTACAGCGGGCTGGCGGCCGGAGCTGCTTTTTCATTCGGTAGCCTCGACAAGATCATAGCCGCAATGCCATACCGGCCTTACGCTCCTTTTGATCTGGTAGCTGTAAAAGGAGGAGAACCGGCACAGATGTTCGATAAAGCAATTGAAGCGCTTGGCGGAATGAAAAATTTCGTTAAAAAGAACCAGACGGTAGTTGTCAAACCGAATATCGGCTGGGATACACCACCCGAAAGAGGCGCAGATACAAATCCGGCTCTGGTGAAAAGAATCATTGAACATTGCTTTACCGCCGGTGCAAAGGAGGTTTATGTGTTCGATAATCCCTGTGATAACTGGATCAAATGTTACAAAAACAGCGGCATTGAGAAAGCTGTTAAAGATGCCGGCGGAAAGATTGTTCCGGCTAATTCCGAATCGAATTACCAGGAAGTAGAGATTAAAAACGGCAAAAAACTGAAAAAAACTAAAGTTCACGAACTTATCCTGAGCTCAAATGTCTTCATTAATGTTCCGGTATTAAAATGCCATACCGGTGCACAGTTGACCATGTGCATGAAAAACCACATGGGAACTGTTTGGGACAGAGGGTACTGGCATCGTAATGATTTGCAGCAGTGTATTGCCGATTTCGCCGGTTTTCGGAAACCTGATCTGAATATTGTTGATGCATATCGTGTAATGACAAAAAGAGGTCCCCGCGGTGTTTCCATTGAGGATACTGTACTGATGAAATCTATGATCCTTTCACGGGATATAGTAGCCGCAGATGCCGCTTCAGCAAAGCTTTACGGCATTGAACCGGAAACCATTGGCCATATCAAATATGCTGCTGAGGCACATATCGGGAATATGGATCTGACGAAACTTAATATTAAAAGGATTAAAATCTGATTTGTTGAGATGAAACTGGCTTTTCTGAAAAAGGTCAGGGTCGTCATTGCAATCCTTTTCTTTGCATCCACCCTTTTCCTTTTTGTTGATTTTGCGGGATTGATTACAATCCGTTTTCTTAAGTCCATACTGTATCTTCAGTTTGTTCCGTCACTGCTTTCGTTTATCAGCCTGTTATCCCTTGCTTCCGCTGGATTCATTTTTATTTTGCTCCTCACACTCCTTTCCGGAAGAGTATATTGCTCGGCAGTTTGTCCACTGGGAATATTTCAGGATATTATTTCCCGGATCGCCCGAAGATTCAAGCGCAAAAAACATTTCCGCTACCGGAAGCCCCTGTCCTGGGTCTGGTATTCCATCCTGTTTCTGACGGTGGTTTTCGCCATCCTGCTGAATAACTTATTACCGGTAAATCTTCTGGATCCGTACAGTCTTTTCGGAAAGATGTCCACTGCTATTTTCCGGCCGGCAGTATATGGAATGAATAATCTGGTTAATCATATCCTGAACAAAATCCATATTTTTTACCTCTATCCTGTGCCTATTACCCGGGTTTCAGTCGTTTCGGAAATATTTGCCGGCGCATTTATGTTATTTCTCATTGCAATGGCAGCATGGAAAGGACGCTGGTATTGCAATACCATTTGCCCGGTGGGCTCTTTGCTGGGA
>JAUZOW010000215.1 GCA_030706225.1 Bacteroidota bacterium
ATTCCTGCCACATTGGAAGAAACAGAACCACCTCCGCCTCCTACCCTTTCATAAATCATCCTTCCTTCCGGGATGTTAGCGTGAATACTGTCGGAAAGACGGTCACACAATTTATCCATATAATCGAAGTCCGTCCCTTCGGGAGCAGTAACGGCTGTCCGGATGATGCTGTGATCTTCCAAAGGAGCCAGCTCCGACTTCAGCGATTTAAAAAGGACAAACATCAGAACCAGGCAAACGCCCAGAACTCCAAGGGTGTACCACTTTTTCCCCATAAAGCCTTTCAGTGCTTTTCGGTAACCATTATCCATTCCAACGAAGATGAATTCTGTCTTCTGGTAGAATTTCAGGGATTTTGTATCGGTCTTCCCAAGCATGATATTCAGGACAGGTGTCAGGGTCAGGGAAACAAATGCGGAAATAAAAACAGCGCCGGCAAGAACGATTCCGAATTCCCTGAATAGCCTACCTGTAAACCCCTGAAGAAATATGACCGGAATGAATACAACAATAAGAGTCATCGAAGTGGAGATGACGGCAAAAAGGATTTCCCGGGTACCTTTAAAAGCAGCCTCATAGATATCCATACCCTTTTCTACCTTCTTATAAATATTCTCGGTGACAACAATGCCATCATCCACAACCAGTCCGGTGGCCAGAACAATAGCCAGCAACGTCAGTATGTTTATGGAAAAGCCAAAAATATACATGAAGAAGAACGAACCGATCAGGGAAACAGGTATATCGAGCAAAGGTCGCAAAGCAATCACCCAGTTCCTGAAAAAAATAAAGACGATCAACACCACCAGAAAAATTGCTATAAACAAGGTTTCAGCAACATCTGTGACCGACTGGCGTACAAACTTCGACTTATCATATCCGACATACAATTTCATACCGGGAGGAACCGCTTTCTGAATCTGGTCAAATCGTTTGTAGAATTCATCGGCAACCGCAATATCATTAGCACCCGGAAGGGGGATCAATGCCAGCGAAATACCGCTGGAGCCGTTCAACTTGACGCTGGTTTCTTCATTTTCAGGGCCAAGGACTGCTTCACCGATATCACTCAACCGGATAACCTGGTCATTGGTTTGCCGAATGATCATGTTATTGAAATCATCTTCCGAAGAAAGCCGTCCGAATGTTTTTACAATCAATTCCGTGCTCTTTCCGCGTATTTTACCACCGGGAAGATCCACATTCTCTTTCATCAATGCGGCATTGATATCCTCCGCGGTTAAATTATATGCTGACATTTTCCTGGGATCCAGCCAAAGTCTCATAGCTGGCCGCTTTTGGCCATAGAGATATACAGCGCTGACTCCCGGGATGGTTTGAAGCTTTTCCTGGAGTATATTTTCAGAATAATCGCTTAATTCCCCAGGGTTCATTGTAGTACTTTGAACAGATAGGGTAATGATAGGATCAGCATTGGCATCTGCTTTGGTCACAATGGGTGGGGCATCAATATCCTGGGGAAGGTTCCGGGAAGCCTGCGAAGCTTTATCACGGACATCGTTTGCAGCTTTCTCAAGATCGGCTCCTACATTGAATTCCACCACGATATTGCTTAACCCGGTCGTAGAAGAAGAGGATATGGAACGTATGCCTTCAATACCATTCAACGCCTTTTCCAGAGGTTCTGTGATCTGGGATTCGATAATATCAGCATTGGCTCCTGTATAATTGGTTTGAACATTGATAATAGGAGGATCGATAGCCGGATAAAGGCGGATTCCCAAAAATGAAAAACCGACAACACCAAACAGGACAATCACCAGGCTCATAACGATGGATGCGACCGGCCTCCGTATAGCAAAATCAGATATGGTCATATCCCCGGATTATTTAATTTTTGAAAAATGAAGATTTGAACCGGATTTAATGAACATGATACCGGTAGTAACAATGGTATCTCCCGGATTCAAACCTTCCGTCACTTCAATGTCATTTGATTGTCTGACGCCTGTTCTGACGGTCGTAAAGACAGCCTTCCCGCCTTTGCTGACAATTACCTGTTTATTCCGTTCCTGAAGAATGATGGATTGGGTAGGAACCATCAATGCATTATGATTTTCATTAAGCCGGATTTCAACATTAGCGTATGATCCCGGAACCAATTCAGTACCTGTTGGCTTTACTACGGCACGGGCTTTCAGGGTACGGGTGTTTAATTCGATACCTTCTTCGGTTGCCATAACGGAAGCATCGTACTTATTATCGCTTCCTGCTACGGAAAATTTTACGGTAGTCCCCGGATGGATCATGGTGCTGTACTTCCCCGGAACTGCAAAATCCAACTTAAGCTGGTTACTTTCCCGGATTGTTGCAAGAGGTGTGGAAGGTGTGATCTGAGCTCCAAGGCTGATGTTCCTCAAACCGATGATTCCATCGTAAGGAGCCAGGACCTGTGTCTTACTGATTTGTACTTTCAGAAGCTCAATATCATCTTTAATTGAATTCACCTGCAACGCCTGCTGATCGTATTCCAGCTGACTAATACCATCCACTTTCAGTAATTCCGTCTGGCGGGTCAGGATCTGCTGAGCAATTTCCAGTTGTGTGTTCGCTTTTTTCAATTGAGCCTGTAAATCGCCGTCGAAAATCTTGACCAGTACAGTTCCTTTCTTTACATGCTGTCCTTCCGGAAGGTTTAGCGATACCACTCTTCCGGAAATATCCGACATCAATACAGTCTCTTCAAAAGGCTTTAGCGTACCGGAAACCTGGATGGTTTCATCTACTGTGGTGGGCTTCAGAATAATACCTTCAATAAAGGAAACAATATTTTGATTGCCCTTGTCCTTTTTCTTACCGGATGAACAGGAACAAGCTTGAGAACAGATGAGAATAAAAAATATTACTTTGAAGAAATCCGATTTCATCTTTCTGGTTATTGAAATGAAAAAAACTACGAAATGATCGTGCAGA
>JAUZOW010000216.1 GCA_030706225.1 Bacteroidota bacterium
AGGATAACGGAAATACATGGACTACATTACTGGACATGTCGGCGCTTCCTCTGTTCAACGGTACAATAAGCTACAATAAATGGGAACAACCTTATTCTGTAAACCTTTCTCCATATTACTGGGAAAGGATCGATATTGCCTGGCAAGCTTATGATGGCGGTGGTCAGGGTTTATGGTACAACTGGGCAGTGGATGATTGCCGGGTGGGTTCAAAAAAATTAACATTAACAGTACAAAACGATGGCCCCGAAGGATATTATATTTATCGTAAAGATCCGGGCTCTGCTGTTTTTAAGCAATTAAATTCAGAGCTTGTAACGGATACTTCCTGGGTTGATACAGAAGTAGATCAGGGAATGAACAGCTATTTTATCCTGACTGTTTTCAGCGCTTGCAATGCTCCTTCCGATACGCTAATGCTGAATGTAATTACCGGCGTAAATCCGGATCCGGTAAAGAGAAAAATTAAAATCTATCCAAATCCTGCAGGTGATTTCTTCTGTTTGGAATCCTCTGAACCTGTTGAGAAAGTCATCATTTCCGATCAAACAGGGAATAACATATCTGTACTGTTTTTCAACAAGGAAGAAAAGATAACGTTGTCTTCGGAAACTCTTTCCCCGGGAGTGTATTTTTTGCGGATCATTACAGAAAAAAACCAATATATTTCGAAAATAGTTATTTTACACTAAGTGATAATCTAATTTAGAAATTCATTTTATTGCTTGTTTTACAAAAAAATGTATCTTTGATTTTAAATTATCATGATGATATTCATTTATCTATATATTATAATTCTTCCTTATTTTTATTATCAACCCTAACACCAATGACATGAGAAAAATTACACATTTTCTTTTCATGAAAGGAGGATTTTTTCTTCTTTTTATGATGGTGCAGGTTGCATTATTCAGTCAAACCCGACCGGAATTAATGTATTATGTATTCAATGCTGCGGGAAACCAGACGAATTATGCCCTGACACCTGTAGGAACTAACCCGGCTCCTTTGCTGGGGTACTCTATCGGAGGTTCCGGTCAGTTCGGAACCGGATTGATCGGGAACGGAGGTTCAACTTCTTCCAATTATCTGAATACAGGATGGGCTACAAACCTGGGAACGGGTCCATGGACAATTTCCATGTGGCTGAACGGGCTTCCCAGTAATACAACGTTGTATTACATCTTTGGAGATCCGAATGCAAACAGCTTCCGTTGCTTCTTGGGTGGAGCAGCCGGAGCCGGCAATGTGCTTCTCCGCGGAGGCGGCCTCAGCGATGTCCTGGTCTCTGGAGTTGCTCCCGGCCCTACGGTTGTTACTTTTGTATATACCGGAACCCAGGTCAAATATTACAAAAACGGGGTTTTATCGGGTTCTGTTGCAAATTCCAGTGCGAATATCAATGGATCTCTCTTTAAAGTTGCAGGTTATTCAACCGGTTTGACCGGGATGCCTGCCGGATCCATACTGGATGAATTCCGTATGTACAACCGCGCATTATCAGATGCAGAAGTAACTGCAACATGGGATAAAAATTTGCTGGCAGTAGGTAGTATTACAGGAACCGTTACGAATTCTTATAACGGAAATCCGATTGCCGGTGCAACCGTTACCTGTGGAAGCGCTAACACAACAACAGGTGCTAATGGAACATACAATCTGACCAATGTATATACCGGGAATCAGGTGGTTCATTGCTCAGCTGCGAATTTTATCGCTCAGGACAAAACCGTTATGGTGGTTGAAAACCAGGCAGTTAACTGTGATTTCGCTCTGGATCCGATTCCGGCCTATGTTTCCGGTGTTGTACGGAATGCATCCAACAACGCTCCGGTTGTCGGAGCAAAAATCACAATCGGATCCTGCTCTACTTATTCTGTAACCGGCGGGGTTTACAACCTGAATTTATATCCGGTAGGAACGTTTTCTGTAACTGGCGTTAAAGCCGGTTTTGAACAAACTACCATCGGCCCTTATACCTTTACTGTAGGTAACACATTTGCCTATGACATTAACCTGAATGAAAGTGTTAATGCACCGGGACCGTTCACAGCTGCATTGAATACAGCACAGACTGCTGTAAACCTGAACTGGCAAAAGCCCTGGGGATACTACGAACAGATTTATGATGACGGGATCAAGGAAAACCTGACCTTATGGACGACAGCCGGCAATATGAACGCAGTGAAGTTCACCGCGCTGAATACGCCGTGCCAGGTAACCGGAGGCCATATTAATATAGGCAGTGCCAACGATTATCCATCAGGAGCCAATCCATTAGTGCCTTTCCAGATTGCAGTTTATGATGCGACCGGTAATGGCGGGACACCAGGCAACCTGATTGCCGGACCGTTTGATATCACACCGACTGCATTGGGATGGGTAGAATTTTCTTTCCCGAGTGCGGTTGATATACCATCCGGAAACTTCTACCTGGTACAGATCCAGGGAGGGAACTCCCCGAATGCAGCAGGCTGTGCAATAGATACAACGTCGACACAGCTTCGCAGTTACCAGAAATTTGTCACGGGCAATGGTCCGTGGGTACCGACAAGCGGGAACCTGATGATCCGTGCGATTATATACGGGACAGGTGGTCCATTGCTGGATATACCGGGCAATACCGAAACACTGCAGGGCTACCAGGTATGGCGTCTGACGCAGGGTAACGAAACCAACCCGGGAACCTGGACCTCGATTGCACAGGTAACAGGAACCTCAACAGTAGATAATTCATGGCCGACGCTGGACTGTGGTCCATACATGTGGGCTGTGGAAGCACAGTACACCGGCAACCGCTGGTCGACGGCAACCTTCTCCAACGCAGTTGGGAAATGCTGGACAGCAGCTGTTACAGTGAATGTATCCATGAGTTGTGATTCAACGGCTGTAGATTATACGACCGTTAAATTACAGAATGTAAACTATCCGG
>JAUZOW010000217.1 GCA_030706225.1 Bacteroidota bacterium
ATCGTCATTTCCCCAGACCTTTTTCAGAATTTCCTCACGCCTGACAATCTTTCCGGAGTTTTCTACAAGGAATAAAAGCAGATCATTCTCTTTCCGGGTGAGAACGTATAATTTACCGTCCTTGTTCAGTTGCTGGTTACCAGGGTCAAATTCAAAACATCCAAGCTGCAGCGGCGACTGTTCTTTACTTGTAATAATATTTCTCCTCTTCAGGAAAACCTCAATCTTCAATACCAGTTCTTCGATGCTGAAAGGCTTCGTAATATAATCGTCGCCTCCTGTCCTCAGGCCTGTGATCCTGTCTTCCATGGATGATCTTGCCGTCAGAAAGAGAATGGGGATGCCCGGGTCTTTTTCCCGGATCTTTGCCGCAAGAGTAAATCCATCCATCTTTGGCAGCATTACATCAAGAATGCACAGGTCGTAACCATTACCCTTAAACAGCTCAAGAGCTTTGACTCCGTCTTCACAGAAATCGACATGATAGCCTTTAACCATTAGGTTGTCCCGCGTTACATACGAAAGTGCAAGATCGTCTTCTACATACAGGATTTTAGCTTTAGGATCCATACCCGGGTGTTATTGTTCTGGAATTTCGATAATAAAACTTGCACCTCTGCCCGAATCCGGGTTAAGACTGATTTTCCAACCATGTACCTGGCAGATGTTCCTTACATAATATAAACCAAGTCCGAAACCTTTTACATCATGGACATTGCCCGAAGGGATACGGAAGAACTTTTGAAAGATCCTTTTCCGGTATTTCGGATCAATACCCGGACCGTTATCAGAAAATACGATACAAACAGCTTTCTCTCCATTCCTGAAAATTCCGTTCCATATATTGCTGCTGGTTTTCCTATAAGTGGATATCCTGATTTCCGGGTTCTCGGGTCCGAACTTTATTGCATTTTCAAAGAGGTTATGAAAAATATTTGTTATGTGAATGATATCTGCATATATTGTAATTGCTTCAGGATCCGTCGTGACTTCCACAACACCCCCCGGCCGGATCTGCTCCCGGAAAGTTCCGGCGACAGTTCTTACAAATTCATTAAGGTCAATAGCTTCTTTCTTCAGCCTGAATCCGTTTTTCTCAATATGAGCAATCTGTAATACCTCAGCGACGAGAAGATCCAACCTCATGTTCTCCTGTTTGATAATCGAACCGTATTTAAAAAGCCGTTCCGGATCTTTCAGTATCCCGGGATTTGTAATGACGTCTGCGGAAATATTGACGGTCGATATCGGGGTTTTGAACTCATGAGTCATATTGTTGATGAAATCCTTCTGCATTTCCGATAATCTCTTCTGGCGGAGGATCACCAAAATCGCATATACAAAGAAGATAACCGAAATGATCAGGATAGATGTGAAGAAAAACAGGATGGTAATATCTCCGGCCACTGTTCTTCTCAGGGCAGGGAATCTTATCCCGAAATAATACAGATATTCACTGTACTTTGGAAGAGTGTTCCCGGATTTGATTTTTTCACCCGATCCGGAAGCCGAAATGTAATTCCCGTATACCATGCGATCGGTATGACAATCATAGATCGCATATTCATAATCCGTTTTAATATTCATTTGCTCGAATGTACTCTTCAGGTAATGTTCAAGCACATTTACATCGATCGGACTATTGATATCCACCACGAAATAGTTCGATGATAATTGCCTCACGGGATTTCCGGCCGGAGGTACTGTTTGGTTCAGCCTGCAAATTTTTTCGGCAACCGTTTTCAGACTGATGACAATGCTCTGATTCAGTTCTTTTTCCCTGATATTCCAGGCTTTTATAAGAAAATATGTCTGAACAGAAATAATTCCGACAATGGATATTGCTCCAAGTATTACAACCAGTCTGATCGTATGTCTGCGCATTCCTGGTGAAAAATTTATTTATACTCCTCTAAGACTTATGTAAAAATAAGGATATTAAAAGAATCCTGGCAGTATTTACAATTCATTTACAAAGATTTACATATCGTTTACATTTATTTACCAATCGTTAACACGGTTTTCCACTTCCAGGTAACATCTTTGTAAATGAAACCTTTAAACCCACTTTTTATGAAAACAATGATTCTTTTAATGACCCTTTCAATTCTGGGATTCTCTTTTCCAGTCTATTCCCAGCAAATGGTGAAACAGGACCAGGGCAAACAAGCTTCTGAGAAAAAAGTGAACGGTCCGGTCGCCGAATTTGATAAAACAGTTTGTGATCTCGGGGATCTTGTCCAGAGTACTCCAGGCACTGCCGTTTTCACGCTTACCAACCGCGGTAACGAGCCTCTCTTAACATCGTCGGTGACAGCCTCCTGTGGATGTACGAATCTCTCATACTCCAAGGATCCTGTTCTTCCCGGTAAATCCGTTACCATTTCGGTGACCTATAATGCAGCCGTACCCGGGATATTTATAAAAACCGTGACTGTCAAAACCAATGCTGCCGAACAGCCGGTAACACTCCAGATCAAGGGTAAGGTGAATCCGAAATCATAAAATTTTATTCATCGACCGGCAATCATTCGGTGAGCACATTGTTTTTTTCTTGCAGATACGGCTGACTCAACCCCCGTCCCCGGAAAGGAGGAAACTCCGGTCTGTTTTTATGCAATGAATTCACAGATGAAAAACACTTATCGACAGAACCTGTGCATGGAAGGGTTTCGGACTATGTGGAATAGTGTTGTTTCCATCTCCCGGCTATGAAAGGTCGGTATGGTTTTTCTTGCGGAAGATCTCATAATGCCCTGCCCGGATCTGATCGATGAAGTCTGATATTTCATCTTCAGGCTTCATATATTGTCTTAATACAAGGGCAAATATCTCCAGTGATGTTTGGAAATCAGATGGAATTACTTCATTGG
>JAUZOW010000218.1 GCA_030706225.1 Bacteroidota bacterium
TCCATAAAGAGTCATTTCAAAATGATCTTCTTTCTCCGTAATATTCAAAATATCTGAAGTGCAGTGAAGAATTTCAATACCTTCAACAATATCAAGACACACAGGAGTTAATATTGCGTAAAGTGGCGGCCAGAGTGCATCACTACGATCATATGGTATTGTTAGGATCTCTCCGGTCCGGGGATGAGAATAAGCCACATTGCCTTTCTGTTCTTCATTGTAATAATTTCCAATAAAAAGAACCGCACGGTTATCTCCGGTAAATCTTTCCCTTACGGTTATATTGTCATTTCCGGAAGATGCATTTCTTATCTTCGTTCCTGATCTTTTCAGAATTTCCTCATAAACCTGCTTATGTCCTTCCGTATCAAATCCGATCCAGGTGCCGAGGTGCATCAGGGTTCCTTTTCCTATTTTTTTACTAAATCCGCAGATATTTCCGTGGATTGTCCGGGCAATCACTTCTGCACCGGCAAGAGAACTTTCCGGATATATGATCTGGGGATTTGAGCATTTGATATCTTTAAAACCCAGTATATCAATCAGCGGCGAATCGATCACCTCTTTCCCGGAAGGAAATACAGAAATCGCATCACGAAGAATGGTACATTTTTGCTGTGACATGCTGCGATCCGGCAGATACGGGAAAATTACCAGGTTTCCGCCGCCGTTGACATAATTGACAAGGGTTTGCTGAGCTTCAGCATCCATTTCATCTGTGCATAAAGTCCATACCTGCCTGTATTTGTACAAAATAACCGCAGAAGTCTTACTCAGATCCTCCATATTATAATCCACATTCAAAATCTGAAGAGCTTTCAGCAAACCATCGAAATAGGCAGGCCTCCGGATTGACGAAGGAGTGAATTGAAGTTCACATTCGCTTTCAACCGGCCTTTCCAGTTCCGTTGCATAATACGGTGGATAGAAGAGGACACAGATTCCGGCTTCCCGTTGTGCATTGACAATAATTTCCTCCGAAGTGCGAATCATACTGTTTATCCGCTTTATCAACGGGAAAATGCTTGATTTTTCTCCTTCCGCCGTCAGCGGGGTGAACCAGTAGAATGTCTTCCCGGAATAGCCTTTTCTTTCCGGGTTTCGTCCCTGGGAAAACATATAGTAATTCCAGCCTGTGAGCCCATTGGCGATACTGGCTTTATAAAAAAGCTCCATTTCCGTGGGATTCGTCACCACATGATATTCACGGGAACCGCTTTGAAACTCGGCAGCAAACATCGGCTTATTCCCTTGCATAGCATGGGTGATGTCATTGATAATGCGGTCATCATGCATGTTCCGGTAGGAAAAAAATTCGGGAATATGATCAACCCCGAAAACGATTTCGCTCCGGTCACGAAACAGGTCTTCGTACATGGTAATATTAACCGGAAATTCATATCCATGACCGTAAATCCATCCGGGAAGATTATGATAGAGAGGAACTGTCACGCCTCTGTCACGTGCCATTTGACTTAACATTCTCAGGTATTCGCCATAATATGCTCTCCAGAAGCAGTGCCAATCATAATCCCGGCTTCGGTCTCCCTTTGAAGCATAAGGAGTTTTCCCATCCGGCGGAAGCTCAACATCTGCGAAATCTGCGTATCCGGTTCCCCATAAACGGTTAAGTGCGGAAATGGAAGAGAATTTTTCCGATAAATACGCGATGAACTTTTGCTTTATATCGTTTCCGTAATCTGCCTGATGAGCAAGCCAGGCAAATACTCCGATCTCATTACAGATCTGCATCATAATCACCGCACCTCCTGCAGTCATTTCAGAATCATGGATCAAAGGCATGATCTTATCGTACCAGAGGGTCACTTTTTCAAGATATTTTGGATTGAAAATGCTGACCCCGTCGCTCATAACAATATCACCCTTCCGGTTCCGGATCTTGACTTCGTTATAATAACGATCCAGGAACCAATCCGGTAATCCTGCTCCTCTGTATTCAGCCAATATGAAAGGGCCCGGCTTTACTATACATTTCAATCCATGATCATTGCAAAGCTGAAGCCAACCTTTAATATCACGTTCCGGGCAGGACGCGCCCCCAAGGTCAAAAACAGATTCTTCCGGTTCATGCCATGCCCATGGAATATACGTGCTGACCGCTTTCAATCCGGCTTCTTTCGCAGCTTCCAGATGTTTATCCCAGAGATTGCGGGGAATTCTGAAATAATGGATCTCTCCTGAAATGAGAAATTCTTTCTTCCCATTCAGATAAAATCTATCTTCTTTGATCGTGAATTCCATTTTGTTAATTATTTATTCAACGACAGGTTCTTTACCATTTTCCTGTTCTTCTTTCAGTTTTTTCGCTCTCCGCTCCCGGAGCAATTCCTTAATCTCATAGCATCTCTTTTCCGTCAGTGAATAATGGATTGCAAAAAGGAATGAGATCAGACTCAGTATGAGTGGAAGTCCGATTTCGACAATCCTCATCATTAAAAGAGTGTACGGGGTTTGCACGGTAAGCATGCTGGCCTCATATTCCAGCTGGCAGGTCTGATAATCGAGGAGGTTGGGAGATAATGCTGTATTCACATTTGCAAGATGACTATTTATCGATGTATTGATCTGCAACAAGTTATTATAATGTCCTTTGTTCTTTGCTTTTACAGCTTTGGATTTCAGGTGCGACATAAGCTCAAATGAATTCATTTTAGCTTTTTCAAGTTTCGTTTGGAGAGTCAGCGATATTGACTTTCTGATCAGTGTATTGATCTGAGAAGATTCTGTTTGCGAACCTGCAGTTGCCAGTTCCTTCTGGACTTTCTCCAGTTCCGAAAGGATAGTCTTTGTTCCCGAAATTGTACTCAAAAGCATCGCCATTTTCTGTTGCGGATATTCCGGAAGATCA
>JAUZOW010000219.1 GCA_030706225.1 Bacteroidota bacterium
CCTGTCCCAGCAATGCATAGGTAAATCCTTTCCGGAACCCGATCACCTCAACGGCATCACCGGGTTCCAGCCGGCCGATTGCCATCATTTTTTCGCGGGCACCCCAGTATATCATACGCGCAGGAGCCGGATAATCCATTGTTTTCGAAGGGTCCAGTTCACGAATGGTTCCGTCATTCTTGTAAATCACTACTTTTTTTATATCAACATATGCAGAAAGCGGATCGTATCCGAATTTGACCGTACTCTGGTCGACTGCACCCTTTGCTGTAAGGATCTTGGTCAGGGTATGGGTTGTGACATAACTTAACCCGCTTTCTTTGACATCTGTGCGGATACTGTCGAAGATGACCACCAGATTATCGGATGGATAATCGGATGCATTTCCGGCATTCCGGATCAAATCCTGCATAGGATTTCCTCCAAAACAAATCCGGATAGAAGCCAACAGGATAATAGTGAGAACAGTCTTTCTCATAACAAATAGATTTAATAAAGTAAAATAGTTTTCAGCTGATCATTTTCAGCATATTGATTTCATGTTCTTCGAGAAACCGCCAGTGGCCGCGGGGTAGATTTTTCTTGGTCAGACCTGCATAAAAAACCCGGTCAAGCCTGACTACCTTATATCCCAATTGTTCAAAGATCCGCCGCACAATCCGGTTTTTGCCGGAATGCAACTCAACGCCAACCTCTTTCTTATTATTTCCTTCACCGACATATTCAATAGCATCAACCTTTACAAATCCGTCTTCCAGCTCAAGTCCTTTCGTGATCTGATCCAAATGCGACCGGGTTAATCCCTGGTCCAGTACAACATGATATACTTTTTTAATTGCATATCGCGGATGCGAAAGCTTTTTAGCCATTTCGCCATCGTTCGTAAACAGCAACAAACCGGTTGTGTTCCGGTCAAGACGACCTACTGGATAAATTCTTTCAGTACAGGCGCCGGAAACCAGACTCATTACGGTTTTTCGCTCCTGCGGATCATCAATGGTCGTGATAAAGCCCTTGGGCTTGTTGAGAAGTAAATACCTGAAAGCCTCTTTCGAAAGAGTCTCTTCTCCGTATTGTACCTTGTCGGATCTGGAAATTTTTGTTCCCAGTTCCGTAATAACAACGCCGTTCACTTTTATCGCACCGGCCTGGATCAATTTATCAGCTTCACGCCTTGAACAAATCCCCGCATTGGAAATGTACCTGTTAAGGCGAATCATCGCCCCTTCTTGTTTTTCTGTATTCTGCGGCCGTTCCGGCTTTGTATTTCGTTGTGAACGGTATTTATGTTCACCTGAATATTCTTTGTGTTCACCCGAACGGTATTTACGGTCACCTGAACGTTCTTTACGCTCACCTGAATGTTCTTTGTGCTCGCCTGAACGGTATTTATGCTCACCTGAACGTTCTTTGTGTTCGCCTGAACGGTATTTACGGTCACCCGAACGTTCTTTATGTTCACCCGAACGTTCTTTATGTTCACCTGAACGTTCTCTGTGTTCACCCGAACGTTCTCTACGGTTTTCCCTTTCGGGTCGTGGATTATCTCTCATTTATTTTTGTTTTATAATATCAGGGTTCTTCTGCTTCAAACGGGGGCTTTATCCTTACTCCGTCATACCTTGTCTCGATCCCATTCCGGTATGTAATGACCAGAAAAGGAGTTCCGTCATAATTATTTAGTATCCAATTCCCTTCTTTTTTTCCCATTATATAAGAACCTTCGCTTTTGATTTTTCCGTTATCCCAGTAATAAACATGTTTCCCGTCGGGATTATCATCGATGAAATTACCGGTAAAATTCATTGTTGAATCGGTCACATTGCCATTCTTTGTCAGGTTCCAGGAAGTCCATTTACCGGTTTTCAATCCGTCACGATAGCTTCCTCTTTCCATATAATCCCCGCATATTGAGAACCATGGTCCATCTTCCAGTCCTTTGACATATTCACCTTCTTCTGTTTCATTTCCTTCTTCATCGTATTCGCGGTGTATTCCGTCAC
Source organism: Bacteroidota bacterium (assembly GCA_030706225.1). Classification (GTDB taxonomy): domain Bacteria; phylum Bacteroidota; class Bacteroidia; order Bacteroidales; family FEN-979; genus JAUZOW01. Next base: position 2,004 of record JAUZOW010000219.1, read on the forward strand.
GAAGTCCATTCAAATATTCTTCTTCACGTAAAAGCCGTCCATTATTGTAAAACCATTTCCAGATACCGGTCAGCTTTCCCGAATTACTATATTTTCCAGTTTGTTCAATTTTCCCGTCTGTATAAAAATATTTCCATTCGCCTAAGGGTTTTCCATCCTTGTAGTTTCCTTCCGATTTGATTGTACTGTCTGAAAAAAATTCCACCCAATGCCCATCTTTCGTTCCATCTTCCTGAATGATCCCCTCTCCTATCCGGGCACCGGCTTGAAATACCAGTGATTTAATGACAATTCCCTCCGGACTGTATTCCCGGCGAATACCTTCCGGAACTCCTTTCCTGTATGTTGAAACACTCCGGATTTTTCCATCCGGATAGTATTCCTGTACAACATCCAGCTTCGTCACTTCTTCAGCTGCTTCCTGCTTTATATCGTTAATATATTTTGAAACACTTATCAAATCCCCGTTTTGAGCAAATTCTTTAAAATAGCCATCCTTTTTGTCATCACGGTATGTTCCCTCCTCATGAATCTGACCGTTATCGTAAAAAGTAAACCATTTTCCCTGTTTCAGGTTATTTCTATCGCGACGGTTAATGCGAATCCGGTCAACTACAAATCCTTTTTTATACTCAATCAGGGTAATGATGCTGCCTTCCTTCGAATATTCTTTTCCTATTCCCTGTTCAAGCCCTTTAACAAACGGAATATCTTCTTTCAGAATACTGTCGGCATAATATATCCGGGTAAAACCTTCTTTTATGTCATTCCGGAAATTCTCCCGGATAATCTCTTTATCAAGATATGAGCTCTTAATTCCGTTCTTTTTCCCGTTACGGTAA
>JAUZOW010000022.1 GCA_030706225.1 Bacteroidota bacterium
AGAAGGTACGATTACGGCATATTCCCCGACATCTGATCAGTTCCTTTATAATATTACATATAAGGAATTGATGGATAAATTGCAGACCCCGCAGAAGGTTACCCTGAAAAGGCCCGATACGGATGAAGAATACGATACTGTCATAACCAAGCCTTTCTATGCATCGGATGTAAAACAGCTGAGAATAAAGGAAGACTGGGTATTCGACCGTCAACGGTCTGTACTGGAAGTAAGAATCCTTGGAATCTGCCCGGTGAAAGATAATTATGGTGAGAACGGCGAATATCGTGGACCTGAACCTCTGTTCTGGGTATATTTCCCGGAAATCAGACCGGTTCTGGCAAAAAACGAAATGTTTAATATGAAAAACGGTTCTGCAGCACGTCTTTCCTATGACGATGTGTTTATGAAACGTATGTTCAATAGCTATATTTATAAAGAAGAAAATGTTTACGACCGTCAGATCAACGAATATGCTACCGGCGTGGACGCTCTTCTGGAAGCTGAAAGAGCAAAGTATTCCCTGCATGAATTTGAACAGAACCTGTGGGAATATTAAAATATTCCAATTTTAAAAAGAAGCCGTCCCAATAAGACGGCTTCTTTTTTAAGATTTAAACGAAAAATTGTAATTTTAGCCGAATTGAAAATTTGTCGTGACAGAATCATTTCTTGAAACCCCGGTTGAATTTTTAAAAGGAGTAGGCCCTGCCCGGGCTGAAATGCTGAAAAAGGAACTTCAGATATTTACTTTCGGAGATCTCCTTACATTCTTTCCTTTTCGTTATGTTGACCGTACACGGATCTTTAAAATATCAGAAATAAAGAATGATACGGCATGGGTTCAACTCCAGGGAAAAATCACTGAAGTACAAACAGTCGGGAAATTACATGCCAAACGGATTATTGCCAGACTGACCGACTCTTCTGGCTCGATAGAACTGGTGTGGTTTCAGGGCCATAAATGGATTCTTGACAAGCTGAAACCCGGTATAGAGTATATTGTGTTCGGAAAGCCTTCCTGGTTCAATGGAAGGCTTAATATGCCTCATCCTGAGCTTGAATTACTCTCCGAACCCACCATGGGTGTTATGGATGTCATACGCCCGTTTTACAGCTCTACTGAAAAATTAAAAGCCAAAGGGCTCGACAGTAAGGGAATTTCCCGGCTTGTCAAATCGCTGATAACCAACGAGAGATTCTTTATTCCGGAAACTCTTCCCAAAGAAATTTTGTCAAACCTGAAACTCATTTCCCGGCAGGAAGCATTTTTAAACATTCACTTTCCATCCGGATTGGAGATTTTGAAAAAAGAAGAGAACAGGCTGAAGTTCGAAGAGCTTTTCTTTGTTCAACTTCGCATGCTTCATCAGAAATTCTTTCGGATCCATAAGCAATCAGGCCATGTGTTCCCAGTGGTCGGTAAATATCTGAATGATTTTTATCATGATTATCTGACTTTTGAGCTGACCAATGCTCAAAAGCGCGTTATTCATGAGATAAGGGCAGACCTGGGCTCCGGACGCCAGATGAACCGCCTTTTACAGGGAGATGTCGGAAGTGGGAAAACCATGGTGGCTTTGATGACTATGCTGATCGCCCTGGATAACAAATACCAGGCATGCCTGATGGCACCTACCGAAATCCTGGCAAACCAGCATTTCCAGACAATCTCCAAAATGCTCGACGGAATGAATATCCGGGTTGCACTGCTAACCGGTTCAACACGTCCTGCCACCCGTAAAAAACTCCTTTCAGACCTGACGGACGGAACTCTTCAGATCCTGATCGGAACACATGCTCTCATTGAAGAAAGAGTACAGTTCAAAAACCTTGGAATTGTAGTCATCGACGAACAACACAGGTTTGGCGTCGCACAGCGTGCCCGTTTGTGGGAAAAGAATGTTATTCCGCCTCATATACTTGTCATGACGGCAACTCCTATTCCAAGAACGCTTGCCATGACCCTTTACGGAGATCTGGATACTTCTGTTATCGATGAATTGCCTCCCGGGAGAAAGCCAATTATTACTAAGCATATATTTGAGTCTCAGGGAGACAAACTGTATTATTTTCTAAAGCAGCGCATTCAGGCCGGAAACCAGGTGTATATCGTTTATCCGTTAATTGAGGAATCGGAGACGCTTGACCTGAAAAATCTTCAGGAAGGATATGATATGGTCCGGAATCTTTTCCCGGCTCCTCAATACTCTGTAAGTATGGTTCACGGGAAGATGAAACAACAGGAAAAGGACCTGGAAATGAAACGCTTTCTGAATAAGGAAACTCAAATTATGGTGGCAACGACAGTGATCGAAGTCGGAGTAGATGTTCCCAATGCTTCTGTCATGGTAATCGAGAATGCCGAACGGTTTGGATTATCCCAGCTTCATCAGCTCAGAGGAAGAGTTGGAAGAGGAAACGACCAGTCCTATTGTGTTCTCATTACCGGGTATAAACTGACTTCAGATGCAAGGAAAAGAATAGAGACCATGGTCAGAACAACAGATGGGTTTGAGATTGCGGAAACCGATCTGCAGCTCCGGGGACCCGGCGATCTTGAAGGTACCCGACAATCGGGACTTCTGGAATTGAAGATTGCCGATATCGTTAAGGATGAAAAGATACTTCGCTATGCCCGCAATCTTGCGGCCGATATTATACAGGATGATCCCACACTTGAGAAGAAAGAAAATGCCATTTTAGCAGCCCACCTGAGAATATTGTCAAGACGTCAGGAAAATTGGGGTCTGATCAGTTAACATAAGGAAATTCTCAATATTTTTGCAGTTAAAACATGAATCAGGTATGAAAATTTCCTATAATTGGCTTAAAGAGTACATTCCTGTTAACTATACTCCCGAGGAGACCGCTGATTTGCTGACGGGATGCGGATTGGAAGTGGAAGGAATGAATATCTGGGAATCCGTAAAAGGAGGACTGGAAGGGGTGGTCATCGGCGAAGTGCTTACCTGTGTTAAACATCCGAATTCAGATCATCTGAGTATAACCCGTGTGGATATTGGCAAGGGGGAACCTATACAAGTTGTTTGCGGTGCATCTAATGTTGCAGCGGGTCAGAAAGTGCCTGTGGCTACCATTGGAACAAAATTATATTTCGGAGATAAGGAAATAGTTATTCAACGGTCAAAATTACGCGGTGAATTATCGGAAGGCATGATCTGTGCCGAAGATGAACTGGGTATGGGTACATCTCATGCCGGGATTATGGTGCTGGATCCTTCTCTGAGGCCAGGAACTCCTGCCAATGAATATTTCGGAATTGAAAGTGACCGGACCTTTGAAATCGGCCTTACACCAAACCGTTCAGATGCTACTTCTCATATTGGCGTTGCCCGTGATCTTACTGCTGTTCTGAATGTCAGATCAGGCGCTTCTTCTCCAATGATCGGCATTAAATTTCCGGATGTATCGGCATTTAAACCGGATAACCATAAACGGAAAATTGATGTGGTCATTGAAGATACAAAAGCTTGTCCAAGGTATTCCGGGCTGACCATCCTTAACGTCACCGTTAAGGAATCTCCTCAGTGGCTTAAGAACAGGTTGCTGTCAGTAGGTCTCAGACCGATTAACAATATTGTTGATATAACAAACTTTGTGCTGATGGAAGTAGGTCAGCCTCTTCATGCTTTTGATGCTGATAAGATAGCCGGAGAAAAAATAGTGGTAAAGAAACTTGCCGGAGGCACAAAATTCGTCACGCTGGATGAAGTGGAACATACGCTGACTGCGGAAGACCTGATGATCTGCAATATGGACAAGCCAATGGTCATTGCAGGTGTATTCGGCGGACTTGAAGCAGGAGTGACGGAAAAAACGGCTAATGTTTTCCTGGAAAGCGCATATTTCAATCCCCGTTCGATCCGGAAAACATCCAAGTATCACGGCCTTCAGACAGATGCTTCCTTTCGCTATGAAAGAGGCGCCGATCCAAACATCACAATCTATGCTCTGAAAAGAGCTGCCTTACTGATCAAAGAAATTGCCGGAGGGGAAATTTCCTCAGATATCGTTGACGTTTACCCGGAACCGATTCAGCCGGTTATTGTATCTCTTTCTTATGCTCACCTGACTCGCCTTGTCGGTCAGAAACTCGAACCTTCCAAGGTCAAGATCATTCTTGCTTCCATGGGTATGGAAATCCAGGAAGAAGATGACCGGGGAATAAAGATCCGGATTCCGCTGTTTAAAACGGATGTTACCCGGGAAGCGGATGTGATCGAAGAAATTCTCCGTATTTACGGATATAACAATATCGATTTTTCAAATGAGATCCGTTCTTCACTCTTCTCCAGCCGGAAGCCGGATCCTGAAAGAATGCAGAATCTTATCTCGGAAATCCTTTGCGGAAATGGATTTTTTGAGATTATGAATAATTCGCTGACTCGCTCGGATTACTATTCCGGCGATCCTGTATTCACTCCGGGAAAAGCGGTGCATATGGTTAATCCTCTCAGTCGCGACCTGGATATTCTTCGGCAGACTCTTCTTTTTGGAGGCATGGAAACGATTGTCCGGAACCGGAACCGGAAGATGCCGGATTGCAAGCTGTTTGAATTCGGAACCGTATATTCTCTCGCCGGTCCTGAACAGAAATCAGAAAATCCTCTCGACAAATATATTGAAGAAAAACATCTGGCTCTTTTTATTACCGGTCGTGAATATCCGGAAAACTGGAATGCCACTGACGAGCCCGTCACCTTCTTCTCACTGAAAGGCTATATTCATGCGATCCTTCAAAAATTAGGGTTGAATCTTGCCAGAATTCAATCAGAAAAAACTACATCCCCTCATTTTTCATACGGTCTGGAACTATTCATTAAGGATAAAAAAATTGCCGCTTTAGGTTCGGTAAATAAAGATATTCTTGGCAAGTTTGATTGCAAGCAGGAGGTCTTTTATGCCGATATCGACTGGACGATTCTTTTACAACAGCTTTCTCCTAAAGATTTCAATTATAGTGAATTGCCAAAATTTCCTGAAGTCAGAAGGGATCTGGCGCTGCTGATCGACAGCAATGTTTCTTTTGAAGAGATCCGTGCCCTGGCTTATTCGGTAGAGAAAAAACTATTGAAAAAAGTAGGATTGTTCGATGTTTATGAAGGAGAAAAAGTCGAAGCGGGAAAGAAATCCTATGCATTGAACTTCATTCTTCAGGATGATAATAAAACTTTAACAGATTCGGATATTGATAAGGTTATGGAAAAGATGATCCGTGCTTTCTGTGACCAGCTCAATGCCCAGCTCCGTTGATCTGAAAATTGATTTGTTTCCAAATTTTTTTTGATGAGCACTGATACGTTGATTTACTCAGTAAATCCGGAAGGGGAAAGGTTTCCGTTGCCGGTGGTTGATGATTATGATAATGAATTAAAAAGGGTTGAATCGCTGGTTCAGGAAGCCCGGAAGCAGGGCCGTGAAATTGTAGTGGTCATGGGCCTCGGGTTTGTCGGAGCTGTCATGGCAGCCATAGTTGCCGGGACAAAGGATTCAGAAGGGAAGCATACAAAATTTGTTATCGGATGCCAGCGTCCGAGTACGCGTAGCTACTGGAAGATCCCGATGATAAATCAGGGTAAGGCACCGGTTAAATCGGAAGATCCGGAAGTGGATACTCTGATTGGGAAATGTGTTCTTGAAGATCATACCCTGGTTGCTACATACCATAACGATTGTCTCAAATTTGCCGATTGTGTTGTTGTAGATGTTCAGTGCGATTTCCGGAAAAATGACCTTGGAAATATGAAGACCGGAACGGCTGATATGGCTGCTCTGGAAGATACCATGCGCACAATCGGGGAAAAGATCCCGCCGGAATGCCTGGTGCTTATCGAAACAACGGTTGCTCCGGGTACCACGGAATTCATTGCCTGGCCAATCCTGAAGAAAGCCTTTGAAAAACGAGGGATCAAACAAACTCCGCTGTTGGCGCACAGTTTTGAAAGAGTGATGCCTGGAAAGCAGTATGTGGCCAGTATCCGGGATTTCTGGAGAGTTTGCAGCGGCTGTGAAGAAATGGCCCGTCATAGAGTTGAAAAATTTCTCCGTGAAGTTCTGAATACAAAAGATTTTCCACTGACCGTAATGGACCGTCCTATTGAATCGGAAACCACTAAAATAATTGAAAACTCTTACCGGGCCACAATTTTGGCTTTTTTGAACGAATGGAGCCTGTTTGCCGAGCGAAACGGGGTTGACCTGATTAAGGTTATTCAGGCCATAAAAATGCGTCCCACACACCGGAATATTATCTTTCCGGGACCGGGAATCGGCGGGTACTGCCTTCCCAAGGACGGTGGACTGGGATATTGGGCATATCAGCATTTACTTGGATTTGATGATGGGGATGAGATTTTCCGGATCACTCCTGCAGCCATTGATATCAATGATACCCGGGCACTTCATGTTGCCGAACTGACAAGAGATGCTCTCGACGGAATGGGAAAGATTGTAGCAGGAGCCAGAGTGCTTTTATGCGGAGCCAGCTATCGTCAGGATGTCGGGGATACCCGGTACAGCGGAAGCGAAATGGTTGTTCGCAAGCTTTCGGAAATGGGTGCAGATATCCGGGTACACGATCCCTATGTGGAACACTGGTACGAACTGGAACAACAGGATGAATATCCGTCACCGGGACATTCCTGGAAACGTTTCTTCAGAAACCAGGAACACCTGAAGAATATTGTGGTCAGCAAAGATCTTAAAGCCTCTCTTGAAAGAGCCGATGCCATTATTCTGGCCGTTCCTCATTCACAATACCTGGAACTGGATCCGGAACAAATCGTGAAATGGGCAGGCGCCCCGCTTGCAGTAGTCGATGCCTTTGGCATTCTGCCGGATGACAAGATCAGACAATACCTGAGGCTTGGATGCGAAGTAAAGGCATTGGGCAGGGGACATATTACACGGCTCAGACAGGAGTTGAATAAAGGTAAATAAGCATTAACTTTACAGATATCTTTTCGAGGGAAGAATCAATTCATGGACATTCAGTCAATAAAGCAACGGTTTGGAATTATTGGAAATTCTCCACTTATGGACAGGGCAATTGATATTGCACGTCAGGTGGCAAATACTGATATTTCTGTTCTTGTTACCGGGGAAAGCGGGACCGGAAAGGAATTTTTCCCGAAGATCATTCACCAGTTAAGTCCCCGGAAACATGGGCCATATATTGCTGTCAATTGCGGCGCAATCCCGGAAGGAACAATCGATTCTGAACTTTTCGGTCATGAAAAAGGCTCCTTTACCGGAGCTCATGAAGCAAGAAAAGGTTATTTCGAAGTAGTCAACGGAGGAACTATATTCCTGGATGAAGTTGCCGAACTACCCCTTTCAACACAGGTAAGATTGCTTCGTGTGCTGGAATCCGGCGAATTTCTCCGGGTAGGGTCTTCAAAGGTTCTGAAAACCGATGCCCGTATTGTTGCGGCTTCCAATATAAATATTCCCGATGCTATTGTTGCCGGGAAATTCCGCCAGGATTTATTTTACCGTCTTTCTACGGTACCGATCTTCGTTCCATCACTTCGTGAAAGGAAAGAAGACATTTACCTGCTTTTCAGGAAATTTTCTGCCGACGCAGCGGAAAAATACCGAATGCCGCCTGTGGAACTTGAAGAGGATGCACAGAAACTTTTGATCAATTACCGCTGGCCCGGGAATATCCGCCAGCTGAAGAATCTTACGGAACAAATCTCTATAATTGAAAAGAACAGGAGTGTCAATGCCGAAATCCTGATGAAGTACCTTCCCCAGGGACCAATGACAGAACTTCCCGTTCTTTATAAAGGAGCCAATGCAAGCCAGCTTTCTGAAAGAGAATTGCTTTATAAGGTTCTGTTCGATATGAAGAAAGATGTGAATGACCTGAAGCAACTTGTGCTGACACTGATGCAGAATGAAAGCACACAGGTACAGGTTACCGAGAACTCTTCAAAGATCATGCAGCGGCTTTATAAAGAACTGGAAGATATCCGTGATCCGGATCATCCCGTCATTGTTCATCCCGAAGAAAATGATAAGACCATTGAAGAACCCATTCAGGAGCCGGAAGAAGTGGAAGAGTCGTTTTCTTTAATCCGTAAGGAAAAGGAATTCATTGAACGGGCATTGAAAAAATATAATGGCCGGAGAAAGGATGCTGCTAAGGATTTGGGTATTTCTGAAAGAACACTATACAGGAAGATTAAAGAATACAATATCGAATGAGAGCTGACAATGTCAATTTTTTATGGTTAAGATGAAGTACAGAAGTCATTGGCTTTTACCTGGAGTTTTTACAATGCTCCTGGCTTGTATGCTGGTTACTTACGGCTGCAAGGTGAATTATTCTTTTACGGGAGCTTCCATCTCTCCGGATGTCAGGACAATTTCAATTCCGGTAATTTCCAACAATGCGCCACTGGTAGTGCCTACCCTGAGCCATACACTGACTGATGCAGTACGCGATTATTTTACTTCACAAACCAACCTGGTGATGGTTGACCGTAATGGCGATCTGTCCGTTGAAGGGACTATTACCGGATACGATATCCAGCCTGTAGCAATCCAGGGAAATGAAAAAGCAGCGATGAACCGTCTGACAATTACCATTTCCGTGAAATTCACCAACCGGAAAGATCAAAAGCAGAATTTTGAAAATTCCTTCTCCCGTTATGAAGATTATTTGTCAACTCAAAGTCTTGCTTCTGTCCAGGACGGATTAATTAAAGATATTACCGACCAGCTTGTCCAGGATATTTTTAACAAGTCGGTTGCCAATTGGTGATCATTTATTATGAACCGCCAGGAATTCATGGATTACTTAATGCATCCGGAACGGCTTAATGCCGGTTCTATTGAGGATTTTTGTGATCTGACTGAGCATTTCCCTTATTTCAGTGCTGCCCGCATTTTGTATGCTTATAACCTGTTCAAAGAAGATGACCTTGATTTTCCGGCACAATTCAGAAAAGCAGCGGCATATGCTGTGGACAGGAATAAGCTTCGTTTGCTTTTTGAAGGTTTTCATTCCAGAAAATCTCTTTTTCCGGGTATGGAAATAGTGCAACCCATTCTGGATATTCCTATAAGCGAACCGGAATTGCCCGAAGCAAATGAATTACCGGAAACGGAAGAATTACCGGTGACTGCTGATGAAGTGGCTCCCGAAATGACAACCTTCCCTGATGTTCCTGCTCCGGAACCAACTCCGGAACCTGCTCCGGAACCAACTTCGGAACCGACTTCGGCCCTGTTGTCAAAAGATGAAATCATTTCAAGGTTCATACGTGAAGAACCCCGGATTTCCACTCCGAAATCGGAATTCTTTCATCCTTCGGAGACAGCCCAGAAAAGCAATGTGGATTCGGATGAGATTGTCAGTGAAACTCTTGCCATTCTTTATGTTAAACAGGGGAATGTTTCACGGGCAATAAATATTTATGAGAAATTAATCTTGCTTTTTCCGGAAAAAAGAGTTTACTTTGCAGGCCAAATTGAAAAATTGAAATAACCATGGGATTATACATTCTGGTTTCTGTCCTTATAATTATCGTTTGCGTATTAATTATTTTGGTTGTTCTGGTACAGAATTCTAAAGGTGGTGGACTTGCTTCCAACTTTTCTGCATCCAATCAATATATGGGTGTCCGGAAAACCGCTGATTTCCTCGAAAAAACTACGTGGACCTTAGCTATTATTTTATTATTCCTTACGTTGTCATCTATCTTTATTGAACCCAAAAATCAAACTACAGGTGCTACTCAGGAAAGTGAAATCCAAAAACAGATCAATGAAGCTAAATCCGGTCCGGTGAATGATTTCCAGGTACCACCTGCCAACAAGGACATGCCTCCGATGCAGCAGCAGACTCCTGCTCAACCGAAGAAAAAATAAGAGTAATCCTAAGAGATAAAAAATGTCAGAATGTCATAATGTTCTGACATTTTTTTTTATCTGGGTTCATGAACTGAAATATTGTCCAGTACTGGATGAAAATCTTCGAATGGCATAATTTATGACAATCATCAGGAAAAATTCTGAACATTTTTTCTGAATGTTTAACTCACAAAAAATAGATATTATGACAAAAGTCAAGATTAAACCACTGGCCGACAGGGTACTGGTTGAACCAGCTCCGGCCGAAGAAAAAACAGCCGCCGGTATTATTATTCCGGATACAGCAAAGGAAAAACCTCAGAAAGGGAAAGTTATCGCTGTAGGTGATGGGAAAAAAGATGAACCAATGACAGTGAAACCGGGAGATGTCGTTCTCTACGGCAAATACGCTGGAACTGAAATCACCGTTGATGGAGCAACTTATCTGATCATGCGTGAATCAGATATCTTTGCTATTATATAATTCCTGATACTGAAAGAAATTTTGTTTAACCAATAAACTAAAAAACAATGGCAAAAGATATTATTTATAATACCAAAGCTAGAGAAGCCTTGAAAAATGGAGTCGATGCATTATCGAATGCTGTCAAGGTTACTCTTGGCCCCAGTGGACGTAATGTAATCATTGATAAATCATACGGCGCTCCTTCCATTACAAAAGATGGTGTAACCGTTGCTAAAGAAGTTGACCTGATTGATCCTATGGAAAACATGGGTGCTCAGATGGTAAAGGAAGTAGCATCCAAAACCAGCGATCTGGCAGGTGATGGTACTACCACAGCTACCGTTCTGGCTCAGGCTATTTTCACAACCGGATTGAAAAATGTCACAGCCGGTGCAAACCCAATGGATCTGAAGAAAGGTATCGATAAAGCAGTTATTGCTGTTATTGACTCTTTGAGAAAACAGACCCAGATGATTGGCGACAGCAGTGAAAAAATCGAACAGGTTGCTTCCATTTCTGCAAATAATGACAATTTCATTGGAAAAATGATTGCCGAAGCTATGTCGAAAGTGAAGAAAGAAGGCGTCATCACCATTGAAGAAGCAAAAGGTATGGAAACTACGGTAAAAGTAGTCGAAGGGATGCAGTTTGACCGCGGTTACATTTCTCCATACTTTGTGACCGATACCGAAAAGATGGAAGCTGTTTTCGAAAATCCTTACATCCTGATCCATGATAAGAAGATCTCGATCATGAAGGATCTGCTTCCTGTTCTTGAAAAAGTTGTTCAGACCGGCCGTCCGCTTGTGATCGTTTCTGAAGATATCGAAGGCGAAGCTCTTGCAACTTTGGTTGTGAACAAAATCCGTGGTTCTCTGAAAGTAGCTGCTGTGAAAGCTCCCGGATTTGGTGACAGAAGAAAAGAAATGCTGGAAGATATTGCTGTATTGACCGGCGGTATGGTTATTTCCGAAGAAAAAGGATACAAGCTGGAAGATACAACTCTCCAATATCTTGGTGAAGCTGAAAAAGTTACAATCGATAAGGATAACACAACGATCGTCAGCGGTAAAGGAAAGAAATCAGATATCGAAGCCCGTGTTAATCAGATCAAAGCTCAGATTGGTACAACAACTTCCGATTATGATAAAGAAAAACTTCAGGAACGGCTTGCCAAACTGGCCGGCGGTGTCGCTGTGATCTATGTTGGTGCTGCAAGTGAAGTTGAAATGAAAGAGAAAAAAGACCGTTTTGATGATGCTTTGCACGCAACCCGCGCTGCTATTGAAGAAGGTATCATCCCTGGCGGCGGTGTAGGATTCATCCGTGCTATCCAGGCGATTGAACACCTGAAAGGTGATAACGATGATGAAAATACAGGTATTAACATCATCCGCAGAGCTCTTGAAGAACCTCTGCGTCAGATCGTCGAAAATTCCGGCCTTGATGGCGCTGTCGTTGTACAGAAAGTTAAGGAAGGTAAAGATGATTTCGGCTACAATGCACGTTCCGAAAAATATGAAAACCTCCTCAAAACAGGAGTTATCGATCCTACCAAAGTTTCCCGTGTGGCTCTTGAAAATGCATCTTCCATTTCCGGAATGTTGCTGACAACTGAATGCCTGCTGGCAATCCATAAGGAAGAAAAAGAACCGAAGATGCCAATGGGTGGTCCTGGCGCTTACGGTGGCGGAATGGGTGATATGTACTAAAATTATCATTCCTGAAATATTGAAGAAGCCGTCCTTTACGAACGGCTTCTTTTTTTGTATAAAAAAGTCCTTTCCTATCCGGTAGTTTTGAGTTTTTCGTCGTAAACTTGTAGTAATTTTTAAATTTTTATCTCACTATGCGAATCCTTAGAATAATCCCGGTTTTCCTTTTATTATCGGGAACTCTTTTTGCCCAGGAAAAGCAAGTAATGCCAAAACTTCCGGTTGATCCTGATTCTAAGCTTATACAATACCGGGAAGTCGTCGACCAGCAAGGGAATAAGGATATCCTTTACGACCGGGGCTCCGAATGGCTGAGAACATACTACCTGAGTCCTTCAAGCGTTACAAAGGTTCAGGATAAGGTGAACGGAAAAATAGAAGGTACAGGGCGGCTTAAAATTTCTTTTGTTGACGAAACCGGACTGACACGGGATGCAGGTATAATATTTTACGATATTCACATTGAATTCAAAGAAAATAAATATCGTTATACACTGAATAATTTTACACTGAAGGGTACCAGCCGCTATCCTATTGAAAAATGGATGAATAAAGAGGATCCTGCTTATAACTCCAGATGGGATTCTTACCTGTACCAGGTGGATACGACTATGCAGGGATTGGTAAAAAGCCTGAAAAAAGGAATGCAACCCAAGGTGATTAAGAAGGATGAGTGGTGAAACGACAGACATCCGGTCACTTAGTGCAATTGAGATCGGAGAATTATTCGTAAAAAATAGCGAAAAGCCTTTTCGTGCAAAACAGGTTTATGAGTGGCTCTGGAAAAAAGGCTGCCGGTCCTTTGATGAAATGACAAATCTCCCGCGGGAAACCCGCAAATGGCTTACCGATACTTTTTCTTTTCATACTGCAGCGATCGACCGTGAAGTGATCAGCCGCGACGGCACAGTGAAATGCACCTTCCTTCTCCACGACGGGAGTAAAGTGGAAGGTGTTCTGATTCCTGCCCATGGACGCACTACTGCGTGCATCTCTTCACAGGTTGGTTGTCCGCTAAACTGCCTTTTCTGTGCAACCGGACACCTTGGATTTACCCGGAACCTTCATTTTTTTGAAATTTTCGATCAGGTTTCCCTTCTGAATCAGCTTTCCCTGAAACAGCATAATATTCCTCTATCCAATATTGTGTACATGGGCATGGGTGAACCTCTCCTGAATTATGAAGAGGTGATGGCTTCTATCCAAAAGATTACCGATCCGGAAAGTATGGCCATGTCACCTCAGCGAATCACTGTCTCCAGTGTAGGAATCCCTGAAATGATCCTCCGGATGGCCGGAGAAAACCCCCGTTTCCACTTCGCCCTATCCCTTCATTCTGCCATTCAGGAAAAGAGATGCAAGATCATTCCGGTAAGCCGGAAATATACGCTGGAACAGGTAAAGGAAGCTCTGATTGCGTATCATAAACAAACCGGAAAACGCTTTACCATTGAGTATATTCTGTTCAACCGGTTTAACGATGGCCCGGAAGATGCCCTCGCATTGGCAAAATTCTGCAAAAGCTTTCCGGTAAAAATCAACCTGATCACATATAACCGGGTACCGGGAGATGAATGGCAAAGCCCGGAACTTCCCAGAGTAAATGCATTCAAAGAGCTTCTTGACAAAAGAAATATGGTTGTAAATATCCGGAAAAGCCGTGGACAGGATATTGAAGCAGCTTGCGGACAACTGGCGGGGATGAAAAACCCGGAATAAACACTAATTATACCCATTATGAAAAAGTTCAGCATCTCAGGAAACATCGTTGATCCTGTGGGAGAAAGAATATTTCCCGGAACGTTATTCATTCAGGATGGAGTGATCACAGAGATCCGCGAAGAAATGACAGGGGAGTCCCGGTACATTCTTCCTGGATTGATCGACGCTCATATCCATATAGAAAGCTCAATGCTGATCCCATCGGAATTTGCCCGGGCTGCCGTCATACACGGTACAGTAGCCACGGTTTCAGATCCTCATGAGATTGCTAATGTGCTTGGAACAGAAGGCGTCCGGTTTATGATCCGGAATGGGAAGAAAGTGCCTTTCCACTTTTATTTCGGAGCGCCTTCCTGTGTGCCTGCAACACCTTTTGAAACAGCAGGAGGCAATCTGGGTGTTGAAGAAACGGAAGAACTTCTTCAAATGGATGAAATTTGGTATCTCTCGGAAATGATGAATGTACCGGGTGTCTTGTTTAAAGACCCTGCAGTTATGGCAAAACTGGATTTGGCCCGGAAATATGGGAAACCTGTTGATGGCCATGCACCCGGAGTAACGGGGAAACAGGCTTCTGAATATTATGCAGCCGGCATTTCCACCGATCACGAATGCTTTACTCTGGAGGAAGCGGTCGATAAAATCCGCCGGGGTATGCACATTCTTATTCGGGAAGGAAGCGCTGCCCGAAATTTTGAAACCCTTTGCCCCCTCATAAATGAATACCCTGACCAGGTGATGTTTTGTTCCGATGACAAGCATCCCGACGACCTGCTCCGTGGGCATATGAACGAGCTCGTCAAAAGATCAATCCGTAAAGGATTTAATCCATTGAAAGTTATTCGCTGCTGTACACTGAATCCAGCCCGTCATTATCATCTCGATACAGGTATGTTACAAAAAGGAGATCCTGCCGATCTGATCCTTGTCGACACATTGGAGAATTTCAATGTGAATGCAACATATATCCGGGGAGAAAAAGTGGCGGAAAACGGAAAGTCCCTGATTGCAGGAATTGATGAAGAGCCGGTAAACCAGTTTAATGCACATCCTGTGACGGAAAAGGATTTTTATATTGAAGATCATCCGGGAAATATCCGTGTGATACAAGCTCTCGACGGTCAACTGATCACGAAAGAGATTCAAACGAAACCCCGGATCGTGAATGATGAAATGACAAATGATACAAAACGGGATATACTGAAAATTGTAGTCATTAACCGATACAAAGATGCTTTACCTGCAAAGGGATTCATTACGGGTTTTGGGTTAAAGCACGGAGCTATTGCATCCAGTGTTGCACACGACAGCCATAATGTTATAGCTATAGGAGCGGATGATAAATCGCTGACGAATGCAGTCAACCTTGTCATTAAAAATAAAGGAGGGATTGCTGTGGTGAACGGAAACGATTCGGAAATCCTTCCTTTACCAGTCGCGGGGATCATGTCAACCAGGGATGTTTTTACGGTTGCCAGGATGTATGAAAATCTTGATCAGAAAGCAAAAGAACTCGGTTGTCCTCTGAAATCCCCGTTTATGACAATGTCTTTCATGGCATTACTTGTGATCCCGGAGCTAAAGTTGAGTGATAAAGGTTTATTTGATGGACGGAAATTTGAGCTTACTACTTTGTGCACAGAATAATTGTATTGGGATGCTATATATTTACTTTTATTAAATATTTTTTTTACTTTTGCTTACATAAAAAGACATTAGCATGAAGAAAGTTCAACTTGATATTGATAAACTTGATTTAGCTGCCAGTAGACTGAGGGCCATTGCTCATCCCTTGCGTATTGCCATAATTGATCTTCTTACACGTACAAAGAGTATGACTGTGACTGAAATATACGAGAAACTTGAAATTGAACAGGCTGCGGCATCTCATCACCTTAACATCCTTAAAACCAAGGGCCTTCTCGAATCAAAGAGAGAGGGGAAATTGATCCATTATTCCCTGAAATACGATCAGCTGGTACAGGTTATTGATTGCATCAACCGTTGTTCGGTAAAATAATCATTTACGGGTTTTATTGGCCCCACTGTTCTTCAACATCCCAATTAGCGCGAATCTCAATTGCTTTTGAATAGTTATAAACTTCTTCGGGCTGCAACCTTTCCCGGAAATTGCCTGTGTCCCAACGGCGATTCCGATTTTTGTCTCTTATGATTTTTACTTTATAGATTGCCGGATTCAGGTAATCAAATTTTATTTTTCCGGGTGCCGGTAATACGATCTCACGGATTTTTATATCCTTATCGTTGGTTAACTGGACAATAAGCTGATCATTAAATGGGAAAGCAGAAAGATCGAAGATCAGGTTGCCGAAATCTTTCTCGCTGGAGGTTGTGAATCCGATCCGGATTGTGTCATTGGTCAACCCATTATAAGAAACAAGAGCTGAATCAGGAATCAGAAGCTGATATTTTTTCTCCTCTTTCAACCTGGTCAGGAGTTTTATTCTTCTGTGAATTGAGTCGCAAAAGACGACCTCAGGAGATAGGGTGTCCTTGCCTTCAATGAGTTTTACCCCCGAGGGGTCAAAACGCGTCAGAGGGTAAGAAAATGATATTTCAGGCTGAGATATGAATTGGTTCAACCGGCTGGCTTGGAAATTTGATGTAAACGAAAGCTTTTCAGTCTTTAATGCTTCTTTTTCTTTTTTTGAACTTTTTTTCAGGAACCTGTTGGGATTAAGGTCGACAATGAGTGTATCTCCCTTCAGGTTTTTATCTTTTACAACCATAACCAGAGAATCTTTCGTAAAATTCTTTAGCCAAAGCGTAACAGAATCCCTTTTGGGAGAGTATTCCTGAATCATCCATGGCCCCGAAGGGGTAAAATTCAAAGGGGAGATTTCAGGATTTTTAGTGGAATAACGAAAGCTGATCTGAACTTCATTTTTATTGATTACGTTGGTTTTAAGGATTTTCTGGGTGGAATCAAAAGCTTCAAACATACGCATGGTAAACAAAGGAAATGCTTTCATGGATTCTGAAAGAGTATCTTTTTTCTTTTTCAGGGAATCCCCCGGTAAAGTGTCTGTTTTCATGGGAGGAATATAATTCCCCTTTACCAGTGAATCGTAAAAAGCGATTTTTTCCGTACTCATATCATAATAACCATCCCCGTTCTGATCTTTAAGCCCTATAAGGAGATATTCAGTATTCCGGATGTGATGGAATGAGAAATATCCGTTCGAATCTGTCTTTACCTTGTAATAGGGAGAAGCATGAAATGGCAGTGAATCCAAAGGCAAAGTGTCGGAAGGAGTATGGGAATAAAGCATAGCATATATATCACCCTGCGGTTTAAGAGTAAAAGCATCGAAAATCTTACCCTGGATATTCATCGAATCCAGGTAGCTACCGGTTGAAAACACATAAGCAAAATCCCGGAGGACATTGTTTTCGGTAATATCCGAGATAGCGTCCCCGAAATTCAGGGAGTAGGTGGTATTGGGCTTTAATGAATCTTCCATCTGAATGATCAGGGTTTTTCCTCTCAGGCGATAATCATTTTTGGGAAGAAGAGGAGGGCATACATTTACTTTGGTAACAGGATCCTTCAGTTGAACGAATTCATCAAAGGAAATATGAATGGTCTTTTTGTCGAAATGAACAGTATTGTTTGGAGGGATGCACGACAGAACTACCGGTGGCTTTTTATCCTTGGGTCCACCCTGAGGAGTGACCGGATTGGCACAACGGATTAAGGCAAGTAAAGGAATGACAAAAAGAAAGATCTGAAAAGCTTTTCGTCCGGACACGTGATGAATATTTGGTGAAAGATGATTAACGTGTCAAATTTACCAATCGTTTTGTATAAATAAACCTTTTTTTTCTTAATTTTACAGTCCAGATCAATCATTAGCAAGCTGTAGCTATTCACATAATTAATATTTTATGTCAGGTCATAATAAATGGTCAACCATTAAAAGGAAAAAAGGCGCGCTGGATGCCAAACGTTCGAAAATTTTTTCGAAGATCATTAAAGATATAACCATTGCGGTAAGAGAAGGTGGAGCGGATGCCGAAAACAACCCCAAGTTGCGTTTGGGAATAGCCAACGCAAAAGGGGCTAGTATGCCTAAGGAAACGATTCAGAGGGCTATTAACAAAGGTTCTGAAAAGGATGCTGCCAGTCTTCTTGAAACGACGTATGAAGGGAAAGGTCCTCACGGAATCGCTATTTTTGTAGAAGCAACTACTGATAATGCCCAGCGTACGGTAAGTAATATCCGTGTTTATTTTAATAAACATGGCGGAGAATTAGTCAAAAACGGTTCGTTGAATTATCTGTTTGAGCGTAAAGGAGTATTTATTATTCCGAAAGGAAATCTGAACCAGGATGAATTGGAAATGGAATTGATTGATGCCGGGGCAGATGATATCCAACTCGACGATGATGTTTTCACCGTTACGACGGCAATGGAAGATTTCGGGAATATGATGAAAAAGCTTGAGCAGCTTAAAATCGAACCGGAAAGTGCATCTCTTCAGAGAATTCCGAAAAATACCGAAACGCTGGATGTAGAGTCCGCGCGGAAGGTATTAAAACTCATCGAAATCATAGAAGACGATGAAGATGTTCAGAATGTTTTCCATAATCTTACACTTACGGACGAACTGATGGAGGAATAATCATCATCAGATTGATGCAATAAAGTGTATTAGGTTTACATTCTTTTGTAATTCCAGCTTTTTTCTTAACCGGATACGTGAAATTTCAGTACTTGGTGCAGTAATTTTCAACACCTGTGAAATTTCTTTTGTATTCATGTTCATCCGAAGCAGCGCACAAAGTTTGTGGTCATTTGGCGTAAGTTGGGGGAATTTTTCCCTGAGACGGTCAAAGAATCCGGGATAGCTCTTTTCAAACAAAGCTTTGAGCCTGAACCAGTCGCTGTCGAAAACCACTTTTTTATCAATGGAATTAATGATGAATCCGATCTCATCCTTGTCGATTTCATTTTTATCCCGGATATGCTTCAGCAACTCTTTTCTGAGAAGACTGAGAATCTTGTTTTTTTCGCTGTTATAAAGCGAAGAGTTTGCTAATTCCCGGTTGATAAGATCTTTTTCCATCGTTTCTCTGGCGCGGCTGTCCTTTTTGTGAAGGCGAAGTTCGTTTTTCAGCTGCTGATCCGCTTTCAGATAAAGCTGTTTCAAAAAGCTGAAATAACAAGCCAGATCGATGGCGTTTTTCAATAAAACCGGTGTGGTGGGTTTTTCAACCCAGATTGGTGGTTCATCGGTCCACTTTTGAAAGATTTTGTCCCTTAAAGAAGGGGTAGATAAAAAAACAATACCACAAGAACCATCCTGTGATAAAGTTTTTGCAGAAGGAAGCAAATGGAAGATTTGCTCTCCGGGACAATCGATCACCACAACATTGGGGAGATTTTCCTGGGAGTTCTTTAAAAGGGCTGCAAGTGCCTTCTCGCCCTTTTCTTCCATCCCTGTGACAACATAACCGTTTGCCGGTAATTTTGCCTTGACTTCTCGTGAAACAACCTTGTCGTTTCCAACGAGGAAAATATTGATCGTAGCCATTTCCTCAAAAATTTATTCAAAATAAAGAATAAAGTTACTAAATAATAAGGTAGAAATCAAGTAAAAAATCATTTTTTTACTTTCTTACTCTTTACAATAGCATAAGTGTCCATTGCTATGACAAGTTCTTCATTAGTCGGAACAACCATAACATCGATTTTGGAGCCGGGACGGGTGATCACCGTTTCATGTCCGTGTACCATTGAATTTCTTTCCGCATCGAAATCAATACCCAAAAATCCCATACCCTGCATGACCCTTTCACGGGTTGTTGTATCGTTTTCACCGATACCTCCTGTGAAAACAATCAGGTCGGCTCCACCCATGGCTGCTATGTAAGCACCAATATATTTACGGACACGGTATGCAAACATCTCAAGCGCAATCTTTGCCCGTTCTACTCCTTTATCAGCTGCGGCTTCCACATCCCGCATATCGTATGAAATTCCGGATATGCCAAGCAGACCGCTTTTCTTATTAAACAAATTATTCGTTTCAGCAATACTTAATTTTTCTTTTTCAGCAAGGAAAAGAAGAACACCAATATCCAGATCACCCGAACGGGTTCCCATCATCAACCCTTCAACCGGTGTAAAGCCCATCGATGTGTCAACGGATTTTCCGTTTTTTATAGCTGCAATGGAGGAACCATTTCCCAGGTGACAGGTAATGATATTGATTTTTTCGAAATCCTTACCTAAATATTCACATGCCTTTTGTGCAACAAATTTATGGGATGTGCCGTGAAAACCATACCTGCGGATCTTGTACTTTTCATAATATTCATAAGGGATAGCATAAAGATATGCATCCGGGGACATGGTCTGATGGAAAGATGTATCAAAAACTGCAACCTGAGGAATGTTGGGAAGAATGGCTTCAATGGATGCCATTCCTTTCAGATGATGGGGATTGTGAAGAGGAGCCAGCTCAATACATTTTTCAATGTCTTTTTTAACCTTGGCATCAATTAAAACACTCTGGTTGAAATATGGGCCTCCGTGAGCTACCCGGTGACCGACGGCTGAAATTTCATTTTCATCCTGGATCACGCCGTATTCGGGATCTTTCAATATCCTGAGGATCAGATTAATTCCTACCTGATGATCGGGAACATCCTGTGTTAATTGATATTTTTCCTTTCCGGGAACTTTATGCGTAAGCAGGCTGCTTTCAAGTCCGATTCTGTCAAGAAGCCCTTTGGCAAGCACTTCCGCATCTTTCTCCATGTCGAATAACTGATATTTAATCGATGAACTTCCACAGTTCAAAACCAGGATTTTCATAAAACAAAAAATTTTATAAGTAAAGAAATAAGATAAAAAAAACTTATCCGGAATAAGCTAATTATTATGGCCTTCCTGCGTGCAAAGGTATAAAAAAAGATTGCCTGGAGACAAGTAACCATGAAGATTTGTAAATTTACCTGCTAAAACGCAAAAAAAAACATGGCACTGATTAATTCAGTTCTTTCCTGGATCATGAAAAAACGGATCCACCAGATCGAACTTTTCATGAAATATCCGCATGAAGTGCAGGAAGACTGGTTTCGCCGGCTGATTGCTACTGCAAGGAATACGGAATTCGGTAAAGCCTATGATTTCCGTTCGATCGAAACACAGAATGAATTCCGGTCCCGTGTTCCCCTGAATGATTACAATTCTCTTAAACCCTATATCGAACGACTTAAACAAGGTGAACAAAATTTATTATGGCCTGGTGAGATAAAGTGGTTTGCGAAATCCTCCGGAACTACCGGCGATAAAAGCAAATATATTCCGGTCAGTGAAGAAGCAATGGAAGAATGCCATTTCAAGGGCGGAAAGGATATGCTTTCCATTTATTGCAACAATCATCCGGGTACCCAGATGTTCGACGGGAAAAGCATTGCCATGGGTGGAAGCCGCCAGATCATTGAAATCAGCAATGAATCTTATTATCATGAAGGGGACCTTTCTGCCATCATAATGGAAAACCTTCCCATCTGGGTGGAATTTATGCGTACACCATCCCTTAGCATTGCCCTGATGAATGAATGGGAAAGCAAAATCGAAAAAATGGCAATGGCTACCATCCCCCATAATGTCACCAGTGCCCTGGGTGTTCCTTCCTGGACCCTTCTCCTTTTTAAAAAAGTCCTTTCTATTACAGGAAAAGATAACTTACTGGAGATCTGGCCAAATTTCGAACTGTTCATGCATGGCGGTGTCAGCTTCGTTCCTTACCGGGAACAATTTCAGAAACTCCTTCCTTCTTCAAAAGTCACTTTTCTTGAATCTTACAACGCTTCGGAAGGGTACTTCGGAATCCAGGACCGGACTGATGAAAATGATATGCTGTTGATGCTCGATTATGGGATTTATTACGAATTTCTTCCGGTGGATAGCCTGGATTCGGAAAATCCTCAGACGGTTCTCCTATCGGAAGTGAAGCCGGACGTGAATTATGCCATGATCATCTCAACCAATGCCGGACTCTGGCGATATTTGATCGGAGATACTGTCGAGTTCACTACCCTGAACCCTTACCGGATCCGGATCACAGGACGGACCCGGAATTTTATCAACGCTTTTGGAGAAGAACTGATCATCGATAATGCCGAAAAAGCTCTTGCTATCGCCTGCGATCGTTCCGGAGCTGTCATTACGGAATATACCGCAGCTCCCGTTTATTTGGAAGGAGATAAGAAAGGTGCTCACGAATGGCTGATAGAATTTGAGAATCCCCCGGCTGACCTTGGATTTTTTATAAGTACCTTCGACAATGCCCTGAAATCCATTAATTCGGATTATGAAGCGAAAAGATACCATGGAATGATCCTGGGCGAACCTGTTATACATCCCGTCCCACATGGTACTTTTTACAATTGGCTGAAGTCAAAAGGGAAATTGGGCGGTCAGAATAAAGTTCCACGTCTTTCCAACGACAGGAAATATGTGGATGAGATACTTGCTTTGCTGCAGGGATAATAAACCATTTTTAAATTTCTTTTTCTATTCCCGAACAGGATTTTTTCACTATGTTTGGGAAATAAATTACTTCTTTATGCATATTGCGATAGCAGGAAACATTGGTTCCGGAAAGACTACCCTTACCGGATTACTTGCCAAACACTTTGGGTGGGAACCTCATTATGAAGATGTTGATACAAACCCCTACCTGAACAGCTTCTATGAAGATATGCAACGGTGGTCATTTAATCTGCAGATCTATTTTCTGAACAGCCGATTCCGCCAGATTATCGACATCCGGAAATCCGGAAAAACCGTTGTCCAGGACAGGACCATCTATGAGGATGCATATATTTTTGCTCCTAACCTGCATGATATGAACCTCATGAGCACAAGGGATTTTGAAAATTATACAGCTCTTTTTGAATTGATCAGCTCTTTTATTCAACCTCCTGACCTGCTCGTTTACCTTAGAGCCAGTGTTCCTACCCTGGTCAACCAGATCCAGAAAAGAGGCAGGGATTATGAAAATGCTATCCGCCTTGATTATTTAAAGAATCTAAACGATCGCTATGAGGAATGGATCGGCAATTACAAACTCGGAAAACTTCTGATTGTGGAGGTGGATGATCTGAACATCGCGGAGAACCCGGAAGATCTGGGAACAGTACTGGAAGGAATTACAGCAGAATTAAACGGACTTTTTTAATTTGAAATGAAAATTCTTGGGGTTATTCCCGCACGATATGCCTCTACCCGGTTTCCGGGGAAACCACTGGCTATGATCGGCGATAAAACTATGATCCGGAGAGTCTATGAAAGATCTCATCAATGCCCGGATCTGAGCGAACTTGTTGTGGCTACTGACGATCACCGGATCGAAGAACATGTTCTTGCTTTCGGGGGAAAGGCTTTGATGACATCTCCCAATCACAGAAGTGGAACGGAACGCTGCCGGGAAGTTCTGGATACTCTCGGAGGAGTAAAATCCTTTGATGTAGTGATCAATATCCAGGGCGACGAACCATACATCCGGACGGAACAGATCTCTCTTCTGACCGGCTTGTTCAACGACACTAATGTTAAAATCGGTACCTTGATAAAAAAGATTTCAGGAGAAGAGGAACTTTTTAATCACAACGTCGTAAAAGTGATCTTCGACCGAAATCAGAAAGCAATCTGCTTTAGCCGGCAACCTCTCCCTTTTTACAGAGGAAAGCCTGAAAATGAATGGATTAAGATGCATGACTATTTCAAACACATCGGAATATATGGGTACCGTTCTTCTGTTTTGACAGAAATCACAAAGCTGGAAGTGTCCCCGCTTGAAAAAGCAGAGTCACTGGAACAGCTCAGATGGATCGAAAACGGGTTTTCCATTTATGTTCGCCGAACGAATTGGGAAAGCGTTGCCATTGATACACCGGACGACTTATTAAAACTTACTAACACGGATTGATCAAAAGACTGTGTTTTTATTAATTTAGCAGAAAGCTATCTGGTATGAATCTTGAAAGATATATAGGTGAGTTGTTGTTTGAGCACGATTGTGTGATCATCCCGGGCTTTGGCGGGTTTATCGGTAATTATTCACCGGCCCGTATCCATCCCACGCAACATACTTTTTACCCTCCTTCGAAAACCCTCCTGTTTAATATTAATCTGGTGCAGAATGACGGTTTGCTCGCTAACCGGATCTCCATGTGCGACAAAATCTCTTTTCTGGATGCATTAAGGAAGATATCCGGCACCGTCGGACTCTGGAACAGGGAACTGAATGAAGGGAAAACGGTTGCCCTTTCAGGAGTTGGACGTTTTTTCAAAGATAAGGAAGGGAACCTCCAGTTTGAACAGGATCGCGAAATTAACTTTCTTCCCGGTTCCTTCGGACTTTCTCCGTTTATGTCGCCTGCTATTCAGCAAGCCGGTCTCCGGAAGAAAGCCGGTAAGAAAATCAACCGTTATATCAACGCACCGGTTTCAGAACGGGTCGTCATTCCAAAAGTTCTGAAATGGGCTGCCGTACTGGTACTTCCTCTTGGGATTGCTACGGCTTTGAGCGTGGTAAATTTTGATAAGATACAGGACCTGTCGACCAGCTATTCGGGAATCGTCATTCCTTCCTCACGAATGGAATTCCGGAAAGTTCTTCCTGCCAGGACGTCAAATATCTTCATCCAGAGACCCCCGGCCAGTTCACCGGTTCCTGTAATAAAAAGCAATCCTTCATCTGTACCTCCACCTAAATCTGAATCCACAAAGACCCATTATCCGGTTGCTATTATCGCCGGTGCATTCAGAGTTCATGAAAATGCCGAAAAGCTGGTTGCAGGTTTACGGACAAAAGGCTTCGACGCTTCTATCCTGGATACAACCAAAAACGGTTTGTTCCGGGTAAGCATCCAGACTTTCCCAAGCATGGGAAAAGCGATTGAACAATTAGCGGCTATCAAGCGCCAGGGCTATCCATCCGCATGGATCCTCTCAAAATAATAAGGTTGCTGTGTCTAAAAAGAAGCTGATCCATTTTCAGGAGAATCTTACTTTTCCACATCTCTTCCAGCCAAAATATCATGATATTGAAAATGGCTTTATCCTCCGTGGCCGCTGGAATATAGATTATTTTAAAAATACACACCCTATCGTTCTTGAGCTGGGATGCGGTAAAGGAGAATATACCGTTGGACTGGCACAGCAATACCCGGATAAGAATTTTATCGGGATTGATCTGAAAGGAGCCCGTTTGTGGAAGGGCAGCAAAACCGTTGCAGAAACCGGAATGAAAAACGTTGCCTTTATCCGGAATCAGGTTGATCATGTAGAGAAATTTTTTGCTGCAGGTGAGGTTTCTGAAATATGGATCACATTTCCCGACCCTCAGGTACCTAAAGAACGGAAACGTCTGACCAGCCCTGTATTCCTTGAAAGATACGCAAATGTCATGATTCCGGGAGGTGTTATACATCTGAAGACGGACAGCTCGTTTTTCTTTGAATATACGCTGAGTGTCATACGGGAACATAATCACCGGCTGGTGTATGCAACCGATGACCTCTATTCCTCCGGGTTTGAAGGTCCTGTTATGCCCATCCGGACCTTTTATGAAAATATGTGGCTGGAAAAAGGGAAGAAGATTTGCTATGTGGAGTTTAAGATGGGGGAAAAGTAATCTCACCCCAGGCCTCTTCTCCGGTACAAGACGTTGATTATTATTTAAGCTTATTATAATGAAAACCTGTATTCGTAAAGCAGCAATTTTCCTCTTCCTATTGCTCGCTTTTATCCCCGTGTGGGCCGACGAAGGTATGTGGATCCCGATGCTACTGGAGCAGCTTAACCAGAAATATATGATTGATCTCGGGATGAGGCTGACGGCTGAAGACATATATAGTATCAATCATTCTTCCCTGAAAGATGCAATTGTCCAGTTTGGAGGAGGTTGCACTGCTGAAATTGTTTCCCCTCAGGGATTGGTGTTTACCAACCATCATTGTGCCCTGGGATCCATTCAGCGCCACAGTTCTCTGGAACATGACTATCTCCGGGATGGATTCTGGGCAGGATCCATGGAGGAGGAACTGCCGAATCCCGGCCTTACCGTGACTTTACTGGTCAGGATGGAAGATGTGACGGAAAAAGCATTGAAAGGAGTTACTGTCAATATGAACCAGCTGGTTCGTGAACAGATCATAAGGAAGAATATCGAAATTATTGAAAAAGAAGCCGTGGAAGGAACCCATTATCAGGCAAAGATAAAGCCTTTCTTTTACGGCAACCAATATTACCTGTTTGTGACAGAGGTTTTCAAGGATGTCCGGCTGGTCGGTGCACCACCTTCTGCTATTGGTCAGTTCGGGGGAGATACCGACAACTGGATTTGGCCGAGACATGGAGGGGATTTTTCAGTGTTTCGTATTTATGCAGGTAAAAACAACG
>JAUZOW010000220.1 GCA_030706225.1 Bacteroidota bacterium
AAATCCATATATTTTTAAAATCTGGGCCTATCATAAGAATTTCCGGGAATTGATTCCTGAATTAAAAAAGGAACATTTCGATTACATTGTTGACCTTCATAAGAATTTCCGGTCAGCAACTGTCCGGCTTCGCCTCCTTCGGCACGGAAGATCCTTCTCAAAATTGGATATCCGGAAATGGTTACTTGTAAAGTTTAAAATCAATCTGTTACCGGAAATACATATTGTCGACCGGTACTTCCAGGCGGTTAAAAAGCTGAATGTACACAATGACGGACAGGGGCTGGATTTTTTCATTCCACCGGAAGAAGAGTTCTCGCTTTCCCGTTTCCCGGAGAAATTCAGGAACGGATATATCGCGATAGTAACCGGCGGAAGGCATCTGACCAAGATACTCCCGGCCGGTTTACTGATCCGGATCGTTGAGGGACTGAAACTGCCGGTGATCCTCCTGGGAGGGAAAGAAGATGAAGACCGTGCAAAAAATCTGGAACAGCATTTTAAAGAGAGCGTTCTGAATACCTGCGGTACCCTTTCCATCGGTCAGTCGGCATCTGTGGTCCGGCAGGCTTCGGGTGTTCTGACCAATGATACCGGCCTGATGCATATTGCGGCTGCTTTCCGGAAACCTGTTGCTTCCGTCTGGGGAAATACAGTCCCTGAACTTGGAATGTACCCCTATATGCCCGGTCCGGACAGGAACAAATCAGCTATCTTTGAGGTAAAAGGGCTCTCCTGCCGCCCATGCAGTAAGCTGGGTTATAAACAATGCCCGAAAAAGCATTTCCGTTGCATGCTCTTACAGGATACCGCTGCTATCATACAATTTCTGAACCGTTATTAGTTGCTATGATTTTCACAGATACGCACACCCATATCTATCTGGAAGAATTCGACACCGACCGGGATTTGGTAATCCAACGGGCGCTGGATGCCGGCGTCAGGTATTTCTTCTTTCCCAATATCGACGGTACTTCCGTAACCCCCATGCTGGATCTGTGCAAACGGTTTCCGGAAAATTTCTTCCCGATGGCCGGTCTTCACCCTACTTCCGTTACGGAAAATTACCGGGAAGATCTCAAAAAGACGGTAAGAATGCTGGAAGAAGACCCCTCAAGATATTGCGCTATCGGAGAAGTCGGAATCGATCTTTACTGGGATAAGACCTTTCAGGCCGAACAGGAAGAGGTGTTTCTGTTCCAGATGGAACTTGCTTTGAAATATGATCTCCCCTTGGTAATACACACCCGGAATGCCATCGATATCGCACTGGATATGATCGCTACCCGGAAGGATCCCCGGCTTAAAGGAGTCTTTCACTGTTTCGGTGGTAATTTGAGTCAGGCTCAGAAAGCCATCGGACTGGGATTTTACATCGGAGTGGGGGGTATTATCACCTTTAAAAACTCCGGACTGCAAAAGATAGTACAATCCATCTCAATGGAAAATATCCTTCTGGAAACCGACTCTCCATATCTTGCCCCTGTCCCACACAGAGGTGAACGGAATGAAAGCTCATATATCCCGATTATTGCAGAAAAGATATCAGAAATTAAACAGGAAACGTTGGAAACAGTGGCCCGGATTACAACAGAAAATGCAATGAAATTGTTCAAAAAAGGAGAATAAGAAGATGACCTCTGAAAAAACAACCTCGATTCTGGTGATTTATACCGGAGGAACCATCGGAATGGTCCAGAGTCCAAAAACAGGAGCGCTTGCCCCGCTGACCTTTAAGAATCTGTACCGCTATCTCCCGATGCTGGAAAATTTTCATTGCAAGATCGATTTCTATACGCTGAAGCCTTTGTTGGATTCCTCGAACATGACTCCTGTATTCTGGATAAAGCTTGCCGAAGTGATCGGGGAGAAATATGAATCTTACGACGGGTTCGTGGTACTCCATGGTTCCGATACCATGGCCTATACCGCTTCAGCATTGAGCTTCATGCTTGAGAACCTGAATAAGCCCGTTATCTTTACCGGATCACAACTCCCCATCGGTATGGTCCGGACCGATGGCAGGGAAAATTTCATCAATGCGATTGAAATCGCTTCTGCGATGACCGATGAAACACCCATAGTCCCGGAAGTTGCCATTTGCTTTGAAAACAAGCTTTATCGGGGTAACCGCACAACAAAAATCAATGCCGAACATTTCGGAGCTTTCCTGTCGGGGAATTATCCCCTGCTCGCCGAAGTCGGAGTTTATATCCGTTATCATCAGGAAGCGATCCAGAAGCCTAATTTCAGGAAAATAAAAGTTCACAGGGAGTTGGATGATAATATTGCGATCCTGCAGCTTTTCCCTGGAATCAATCCTCAGGTAGTTTCCGGTACACTTGACATTCCTGGACTGAAAGCTGTCATTCTGGAAACTTTTGGAGCCGGAAATGCACCTACTACTCCCTGGTTTATCCATCATCTTAAAGAAGCCATTCACCGTGGGATCGTTATTCTGAATGTAACCCAGTGTAAAGGAGGGACAGTCGATATGGACAAATATGAAACAGGGGTTGAGCTGGAAAAAATAGGTGTGATCGGCGGATATGATATTACCACCGAATCGGCTGTGACCAAAATGATGTACCTTCTGGGAAGCGGCTATCGCGGTAAAGAACTGGAAAAACTTCTCCAGACAAATCTCAGGGGAGAAATTACCGTTTGAGATTTCAAATCTTTTACTAACTTTGCAACCCCTTAAGTTTTTAAGGTAAGTGATTTTGTCGCGTTTCGCGTTACAAAAATCATTTGGAGAGATGTCCGAGTGGTCTAAGGAGCACGCCTGGAGAGCGTGTAATCGCCAAAAGCGGTTCATGGGTTCGAATCCCATTCTCTCCGCT
>JAUZOW010000221.1 GCA_030706225.1 Bacteroidota bacterium
CACATTGATATTCCGAAAGAAAACATACATATTCCTGATGGGATGATTCCGAAGGAACAGATCCCTTCTTTTTGCCGTGAATATGATAAAAAGATCACTGAATTTGGAGGCATCGACATTCAGATATTAGGAATCGGAAGAACCGGTCATATCGGTTTCAACGAACCCGGTTCTCCAATCAATTCTCCTACCCGTACGATCACATTGGATCACATTACCCGCCTGGATGCTGCCGGAGATTTTTACGGTGAAGAGTATGTCCCGAAACAAGCCATTACGATGGGTATCGGAACAATCCTGAAAGCCAGGAAGATCATCCTTATGGCATGGGGAGAAGGAAAAGCTTCAATTGTCGGTAAAGCGGTTGAAGGACCTGTTACTGACCAGGTTCCCGCAACTTATCTTCAACAGCACCCGGATGCAACCATCATTCTGGATCATGCTTCTTCGGCCGGGCTTACCCGTATGCGTATTCCATGGATGGTCGGGCCCTGCCAGTGGACTGACAGTCTTATACGTAAAAGTGTTGTCTGGCTTTGCCAGCAGGTTTCCAAGCCCATTCTCCGTTTGACCGACCGGGATTACAATGACAACGGGATGGGAGATCTTCTGACCGAAATGGGACCTTCCAGCAAAATCAATATAAAAGTATTTAACGAACTTCAGCATACTATCTCCGGATGGCCGGGAGGAAAGCCCAATGCCGACGACAGCACCCGTCCGGAAAGAGCCACACCCTATCCTAAAAAAGTCCTGGTGTTTAGT
Source organism: Bacteroidota bacterium (assembly GCA_030706225.1). Lineage (GTDB taxonomy): Bacteria > Bacteroidota > Bacteroidia > Bacteroidales > FEN-979 > JAUZOW01. Next base: position 766 of record JAUZOW010000221.1, read on the forward strand.
CCTCATCCGGATGATGATGTGATCTCTATGGGTGGTACGCTGGCCAGACTTGTCGAGCAGGGACATGAAGTCCATACAGCTTACATGACATCCGGCAGTATTGCTGTTTTTGATGACGATGTGATCCGCTTTTCTGATTTCGTTTCGGAATATGTCAATATTTTCGGAATGCAGGGAGAAAAGATTGAAAACAGTAACAAGGAGATCATCTATTCACTGAAAGATAAAAAACCGGGGCAAGCCGATTCACCTGAAATTCAGAATCTGAAAGCCGCTATCCGTCGCGGTGAAGCAAGATCTGCTTGCAGATATGCAGGAATCCGTCAACAGAATGTTCATTTTCTTGACCTTCCGTTCTACGAAACCGGTAAAGTAAAAAAGAAACCTATCGGTGAAAAAGATATTGAAATTGTTACCCGTCTGATGGAAGAATTAAAACCTCATCAGATCTATGCAGCCGGTGATTTTTCCGATCCGCACGGTACGCACCGTGTTTGTATGAACGCTATTATTGAAGCTTTACACCGGTTAAGAAACGAAGAATGGCTTAAAAACTGCCGCATCTGGCTTTACAGAGGTGCATGGCAGGAATGGGAACTGGATAAAGTGGACATGGCTGTGCCTCTGAGCCCGGAAGAAGTTGAGATCAAACGTCAAGCCATTTTCAAGCATCAGTCACAAAAAGACCGGCCTCTTTTCCCTGGAATTGATGAACGGGAATTCTGGCAGCGGGCTGAAGACAGGAATCATGCTACAGCCCTGCTTTATGACAAGCTTGGCATGGCAGAATATCAGGCTATTGAAGTCTTTGTCAGGTATAGCCCGGACAAAATCTGAACTTTTTGAAAGCCCGGATCCTATTCAGGTTAAAACAATTTTGAAATGTTCTTGCCGTTATCAATAGAATGCACAATAAAAAGAACAGTTTCAGCTATAAATTACGAGGAATACTAATATTTCTTGCATTTACAGCTATTCTGTCCATTGCCCGTTCACAAACGCCAGGCTATTACATTGATATTAGCAAGAAATATCTTCGCAATCAGGAATATGTTCAGGCGTTGCAATTTCTGAACCAAGCCATTCAGATAGTTCCGTTAACGCCTGAACTATATTTACTGAGAGGATTTACCAAATACAGCCTGGATGATTATTATGGCGCTGAGCAGGATTATACCATCTCTCTATCTATATTCCCTTACAACCCGGATGTCCTGATCAACCGGGCCATTGTCAGAACCCAGCAGCAGAATTACCCTGGCGCACTGGAGGATCTTTCTTCAGCAGCAAAAATTGATACTACAAGCAGTGAGATCTATTTTTATCTGGCCAGAATAAAGCTTATTCTGAAAAAATATTATGCATGTATCAACGATTGCAATAAAGCTTTGCAATTAAAATCACCCAATGAGAATATTTATATTCTCCGGGGATCCTCGGAAATGGGGCTGGAACGTTTTGACCTTGCTATGGCTGATTTCCGGAAAGCAATGGAGCTAAACCCATCCAACACCTATTCTTATCTTCAGGCAGGGACGATGTACATGGATCATAACAAACCAGATTCAGCCATCAGCTTTTTTGATGAAGCGATAAAGGTTGATTCCATCAATAATTATGCGTTGTTCAGCCGTTCTCTTGCGCGTGTAAAGCTTAATGACAGGGATGGAGCCATACAGGATCTCGATAAAGTGATCCGGCTTTCTCCATATAATTCCTATGCATATTTCAACAGGGCCATTCTTTACAATGAAAAGAAAGATTGGAAATCGGCTATCCGGGATTTTGATTATGTAATTCGCTTGAATCCTAAAAATCTTGTAAGCTTTTATTATCGTGGGCTATTAAAGTCTGAAATTAAAGATTACCATGGAGCTATTGCTGATTTTGATAAAGCACTGGAATTGCTTCCTGAATACCCCGATGGATATTATGCAAGATCAATGGCTAAGCGCAAAATCAATGATCCGACAGCAGCCAAAGATTACAA
>JAUZOW010000222.1 GCA_030706225.1 Bacteroidota bacterium
CTGATTCGTTATACGGTGAGGCTTCTGAACGGGAATATTTGTTATGACAACAGCAAGGGCGATCTCAGAAAGATAAAAGCAGGTCATATGGAATCGGAGAGAGGTCTGGAGGAAGGAATTTTATTAATGAGGCAAGGGGATAGAGGCAAATTTATTGTACCTTCGCATCTTGCTTTTGGACTTCTGGGCGACCAGAAAAAGATTCCACCCGGAGCTGCCTTGGTTTACGACGTTGAATTAGTAGAAATTAAATAAAATCCTATTTTTCAATCAAACTCATCATTTATGAAAAACTCTTTCCTGAAACCATTTTTTATGGTGCTGATTGCGAGCCTGGTTTTAGCTGCCTGCTCCAAATACCCGGGGTATAGTAAGACTTCATCGGGTTTGTATTATAAACTGTATAAAGTTGGAAAAGATACAACCAAACCTCGTCCGGGTGATTGGATTTCCATTCAATACTCCATGGTTGGTGTATCAAAAGGCAAGGATACTCTCTTGCTCGACAGTAAAAAACAGGGTATTGGCCCGGTTATGATGCAACTCCCAAAATCCGATTATAAGGGAGATATCTATGAAGGTATGGAAATGCTTGCCACAGGCGACAGCGCTGTCTTTATCGTAAATGCGGATTCTCTTTTCAAACGTACATTCCGCCAGCCGGTGATGCCGAAGTTTATCGATTCCAACAGCGTTATAAAATTTCATATCCAAATGCTTTCGGTCGACAAGCCTGAAGCAATGGCAAAACGTGAACAGGAAAACCTGAAAAAATATATTGAAACTAATCACATTACAGCCACTCCTTATCCCGATGGCGTTTATTATGTTGAAGAAACTGCAGGTAAAGGAGCAAAGATCGATTCCGGTTGCATGGTTAAACTGCATTTTATCGTATCAACCATCGACGGGAAAACGATCTATAATTCTCACGACCGTACTGAACCTATGGAATTTGAATATGGCAAACACTTTGATACCCGTGGATTATCCGAAGCTATCGGACAAATGAAACAAGGTACAAAAGCTAAAGTCATTGTTCCTTCCTCACAGGCCTTTGGCGAAATGGGCAGAGGTAACATCATTCCTCCGTATTCCACTATTATTTATAATGTGGAAATCGTAGGTGTCCAGTCAAAAGCTGCTTATGAAAAAGAACAGGCTGCCAAGAAGAAAAAAGAAGAAGCTGAAAAAGAACAAGCCAAGAAACAGGAACCGGGTCTTATTAGCAAATATTTGAAAACTAATAATATAAAAGTAAAACCGACTGCTTCCGGTATTTATTATGTTGAAAAAGTAAAAGGCACGGGTCCTCAGGCAATGCCCGGAAAGAAAGTTAAGGTTCATTATACCGGTACTTTGTTGAACGGAACAAAATTCGATTCTTCCCGTGATCGCAACCAACCTTTTGAATTCACACTGGGTAAAGGTGAAGTCATTAAGGGATGGGATGAAGGTATTTCAATGATGCGCAAGGGTGGCAGAGCTACTATCATTATTCCGTCATCTTTGGCTTATGGTGATCGCGATCAGGGTGTGATCAAACCGTATTCAACTCTTGTATTTGATGTAGAAGTACTGGATGTAAAATAATTTCATCTGTTTTTCTGAGACTCCAGAAGTTTTTCCAGGGCAATGAGTTCATCTCTGAGCCTGGCCGCTTCCAGGAAATCCAACTCTTTAACAGCAGTTTCCATGGATTTGCGGGTTTTAAGGATAAGCTTCTGGAGTTTTTCTTTGTCCATATACCGGATAACCGGGTCTGCTGCAACATCAATCTCTTCTTTTTCGTAATAAGCGTGGTCGGTTTTTCCCTTGTTTCCTGCAACAGATGTCTGTCCTAAAATGTCCTGAGTGGATTTAACGATCTGTGTTGGAGTGATGTTATGTACTTGGTTGTAGGCCATTTGCTTTTCCCTTCTCCGGTTGGTTTCCCGTATCATTCTTTTCATGGAATCCGTCATTTTGTCGGCATACATGATTACCCTGCTGTTGATATTCCGGGCGGCTCGCCCTGCCGTCTGCGTAAGTGACCGTTCCGATCTGAGGAATCCTTCCTTATCTGCATCCAGAATAGCTACCAGGGATACTTCCGGCAGATCGAGCCCTTCCCTCAGCAGATTAACACCTACCAGCACATCGAAGACTCCCATCCGGAGATCCCGCATGATTTCTACCCGTTCCAGCGTATCTACATCCGAATGAATATACCGGCAACGGATATCCAGCCGGGTAAAATATTTTGCCAATTCTTCTGCCATTCGTTTCGTCAGAGTCGTGACCAGAACCCTTTCCTGCTTTTTTATCCTTAGCTGGATTTCATCCAGCAAATCGTCGATCTGGTTCAGACTGGGTCTTACATCCACGATCGGATCAAGCAATCCTGTAGGACGAATGATTTGTTCCACCACAACCCCTTCGCATTTTTGCAATTCATAATCAGCAGGTGTTGCGCTGACGAAAATTATCTGGTTGACCATCGTTTCAAATTCATCGAACTTCAACGGACGGTTATCCATCGCAGAAGGAAGGCGGAATCCGTATTCCACCAGGTTCTGCTTCCGGGAACGGTCACCACCGAACATTGCCCGGATCTGCGGAACCGTCACATGGCTTTCATCAATGACCATCAGGAAATCATCCGGAAAATAGTCGAGAAGGCAGAAAGGTCTGGAACCGGGCAACCGTCCGTCAAAATACCTGGAATAGTTCTCAATTCCGGAACAATAGCC
>JAUZOW010000223.1 GCA_030706225.1 Bacteroidota bacterium
ATATTCTTTCTGCGGCCCCGCCGGATAAGGAGACTGTCGATATCCTCGAGGTAGATCCGTTACAAGCAGATAATAAGATGATCACCCCCCGGAATGATGTGCTGGGTGACCGGAGGACAGATCTTTACCGGCATATCATTTCGTGACGTGTGACGCGTGATACGAAAAAATTCCATGTTTCAGGTTCCAGGTTCCTGAACATCAAAGAAGTGATCGCAGATTTTCTAACGCATCAGGGGTAAACTGCAGTACCGGCTTAATGATTTCGCAACTCTCAACCTGATCGCATTCCCCGCAAGTCTGGAAACCTTTCGACAGCGCGCATTTCCTGATTCCGCACATGGACCAGTGACCGATTTTGTCACCCGGTTCCCTGCAGCCGGTACAGTTGATCATTTCCGGTGTGATATCCGGCGAATTATACATAGCACTCCATTTTTCAGCCGTCTGGCGCCTTAATTCATCATCATTATGAAGGGTCGCAATCCGGGCTTCGCAAACCTCACAATTGAGGCCACAACATGCAATTAATTTCTTTTCCATAGATTTCATTTTAAAAGATTGACTTTCGAATAAACTTCTCCTGAAAACAAAAAAGATCAAAACAGATTGATGTTTCTAAGGTAACTGTTTTCTGCTTACGGCAGACAAATAAACCTGTAAAAGTATTATACTTGTCCGTATCGTGTTTTTCCTGATTACTCCAAAAAATTCTCCGGTGATAAAATTGTGTTTTGCAAGAAAGGTGATATTTTTACAAAAGGAATTTTTTCTGTGAGTATTGAAAAATGACCTCTTACCGGATTGTTTCCAATCCCTTCTTTTTATAGATTTTTTCAAACGGATGTGAACTCCTGAAAAATGAAAGAGCTGGATTTAAGAATTCAAAATTTACAAAAACATTCATTAACAGCGTTTTATTATTTCAATAAAGGAGAAAATGAGATTGCTGTACAGAATGCAAGAAAAGCAGCAGAAGCCATTTGCCGATCCATTATCTTAAAAGATCACGGAGAAATTTTAGGCTTGGAGATTATTGAAGGCAGGAAAGATAAAAATGGTAATGCTATTGCCGGGTATATAACCGTTCCGCTACTGAGTGACTTGCTCTTTTTAGTTGAGGGTACTTCAAATGTGACCCGGGATGTTCTTAACAAGATAAGAGATATTAAAGATAAAGGGAATGAGGGGTCTCATGATCCATTAAATAACATTGGTTTACTTGAGTATGAGGAAGCATCCTTTTGCATGAAGCAATTGCAAATGGTTCTAGAATGGTTTTATAAAAATTATATTGAGAGACCGATTCCAAAAGTAGTTTTGGAAGCATTTAAGGGGAAGATAGATAAAGCATTGACAATTGAAAAAGGCAGTGAAGGATGGGAAAGATTATTCTCCGAATGTGAATGTTTTAGTGATGACTATGAATATATAATGATTGCCCCACCCAGTTGGAATCCTTACCGTATTGACCAATTGTCTGTTTTCTCGAAAATTCATTGGTCTTCGGTTTTCGATTTTAATCCGGATTCAAAGGAAAGTGGTCTTTTTAAAGCTTTTAAAAACGCTTCTGATAATATACATTTTAAACCTTTAACTATTTTACAAAAGGATGAAAATGATCTGATAAACACGTCACGTTTCAATACAAATTGGATTTTTGCAAATGGTCTTTCAGAACTTCCTTTGACACAAAGTAAAGATTTCAGAGATTGGAAGTTGAATCTGAAATATGGTATTTTTTACAAAAATTAATCGAGGATATTTTCAAGCATAAAATCCGGAAATATATAGTTTTATGCTTTTGGAATGAAGTACATTATATCCGGGAGATTATAGAAAAAATTATTCAGCTAACGGGTTCTTCAAATGTAAAGTTCATCTTTCTGAATAACGATTCCGTGAGTTTACCTAAATTACATGATGAATTTGATTGGTTGAATCCCGTCATCATACACTCTTCATTCGAAGGGATCATAGAAGGTATTCAAAGTAATATTCTGACAAAAAATCATACCGGTCCGTTGATACAACAGATTCCGGGAAGAACATTAAATGATGATCCGGTTTCCATTGATATCTCACAAAATTATTTTTCATTTCTCGAAAACGACATTGAAATAGTTTATTCCGGAATAGAATCAGGTTTTGAAGAAATACATGATCAGCAAAGCTTCTTCAAGGGAAATCAGATCAGTTGGGATGAACTTTCCAAAAATTTTGATGTAAAACGTGATAAGACGGACTGCATCATTGAAGAATTAGACCAGTGTGCAAGATTATCAAAGGGAGTATATGTCGTTGAGTTGTGTCATAAACCAGGTGGAGGAGGAACAACGGTCGCCAGACGGGTGGCTTACGAATTACATAGAGAATTTCCGATAATTATTATCTCAAAATATCATAAAGAAAAGACTGCAGATTTAATTTTTCAGATGGCAGAAATGACAAGAAAACCTGTCATTGCTGTTATCGAAGCTCATTCGGTAAGTAAAAATGAATTGAATTTATTGATTCGTTCGGTTAATTCTGACAAGAAGCATCTTATTATATTCCCAAGTTTCGCACTAATTTAAATATTGATATACAGGTTGATGCATAATATTATTCAATAATCGGTGTTAAGACCGAATTCATCTGCTGAAGCATTACGATCATTTTTTCTTCGATTTTATCATTGCTCAACATCATTTGA
>JAUZOW010000224.1 GCA_030706225.1 Bacteroidota bacterium
AATTCAGGGCCAGGAGATATTCCAGTTCCATCCGTGAAGCCAGCAGGAAAGCATAATAATTTTCATATTTTTCAGCCAGTGACATAGCTTCCTGCAGAAGATTAAAGCATTCTGTAAACATTGATTTCTCATAAAGAATGCGAGCGGAAAAGATCAGGTTGAAGAGAGAAAAAAGATTGTCATGATCCTTATTCAGAGACAATAGAGATGAGAGGATCATGTTGTACAGGTAACGGGCCGAAGTTTCGAAAGCGGCGCCGGGCCTTTCTTTCCTGAATTGATTTTTCAGACCGGAAATGTTTCCCGACCCGTTTTTCTCAATGAGATTATAGAGAACCAGGTAATTTGACTGTGTCCGGCCTTGGCGAAGTTTGATCCGGAAAGCTTTTTTTTCCGGAAGAGACATCGAATTTACCAACATGATCAAAGATTGTACTTGTGACATACTCCGGTACTTTTTGAATTCATCAGGGTCTTGAATTGTCAATTATATCAGAAATGGTGCAAAAATAAATTCTATAAAATAATGACAATCAATCATATAATAAATATGATTTTATAAAAATATTTATTTACAATTACAAAATTAAGGTCATTTTTGACTTTTTGATCGTATTTTCATAAATATATTTGTAAAGTCAAAAAACTTCAAACTCAATGCATTCTAAAAAAATAATCGTAGTTGGTAGCTGTAATACCGACATGGTGATCAAGGCAGACAGGCTTCCAGTACCGGGTGAAACCATTCTTGGGGGAACTTTTTTCATGAATCCGGGAGGCAAGGGAGCCAACCAGGCAGTGGCGGCGGCCCGTATGGGCGGAAATGTCACATTGATTTCCAAGACCGGCAATGATGTATTTGGGAAGCAATCCGTGATGTTATATAACAGTGAGAACATAAAAACCGATTATGTTTTTTCTGATCCGAAACAACCTTCCGGTGTGGCAATGATCACAGTGGATTCAAACGGAGAGAACTGTATTGTTGTGGCATCCGGTGCCAATTCATATCTCAGTCCTGCCGATATCCAAAAAGCCCGGAAAGAGATAGAAAGCAGTGATCTGGTTCTTATGCAACTTGAAATTCCTATTGAAACAGTGGAATATGTTGCTGAGCTGGCTAATAAAAAAGGAATCCGGGTCATCCTAAACCCGGCGCCGGCTCGGGCCTTATCTGAAAATCTGCTGAAAAATCTTTACATCATCATTCCAAATAAAACTGAAGCAGAAATTCTTTCCGGGATAAAAGTAACCGATGTGGAATCCGCCCGGAAAGCTGCAGCCATCATCAGCGCCAAAGGCGTCAATATTGTTGTAATCACGCTTGGTTCACAGGGAGCGGTGATTAAAGATGGAGATGATTACCATTTTATCGAAGCATATAAGGTAAATACCGTCGACACCACAGCTGCCGGTGATACCTTCTGCGGATCAGTTTGCGTTGGACTCTCGGAAGACAAATCCATCCTTGAATCTGTTCAACTGGCAGCCAAAGCAGCTGCACTTACCGTTACACGCATGGGAGCCCAGGGATCTATTCCATACCGTGCGGAACTGGCTTCATTCGACTAAGAACTAAACATTACCTAATAATGAGAACAAGCGGACTTTTAAAAGTTATTCAACCCGTACAAAACTGTTTATTTCTCGTTTTATTTTTCCTCCTGGCAACCACAGGTTTCGCTCAGGTAGGAAATGGGCTGAAAGTCACCGGCAAGGTTATCGATATTGCGGATAACCAGGGTATGCCGGGCGTCAATATTTTTATCAAAGGAACTCAGGACGGCTGTATCACCGATGTGAACGGCAACTATTCCATCACGGTTCCCAAAAACTCAATCCTTGTATTTAAAATGATCGGATATGAGACTCAGGAAATCAAAATGGAAAATCAGCTCATTCTGAATGTCACTATGAAAGTGGCCGTCACTTCTCTGGATGAAGTGGTGGTCATCGGATACGGAACAACGACGAAAAAGGAAATCACCGGTTCTATTTCCACTGTCAAGCAGGATAATCTTAACCAGGGGACTTACAATAACCCCATCGCGCTTTTACAGGGGAAAGTAGCCGGGTTGAGCATCGTTAATCCCGACAATGCCGACCCTATGGCTTCCTATAATATCATTCTCCGTGGAACCAACACCCTGACTTCGGGCCAGGGCCCGCTGGTCATCGTGGATGGTGTGACAGACGTTGATCTTAAGACCATCAGTCCTGAGGAAATCGAATCCATCGATGTTTTAAAGGATGGTTCCGCCGCAGCTATTTACGGAACCCGCGGATCGAACGGCGTTATCATCGTAACAACCAAACGGGCAAAAGCCGGCGTTACGAAAGTGGAATTTTCCGGACAGCTCTCATCGCAGGTTGCTCCGCGTGGTGTCAGGAATTTGAGCGCCAGTGAATTCAAGAGCTCTATCGGGCAATATGCTCCCGATAAAACCGCTGATCTTTACGGAGCTGATGTAAACTGGTTCAAGCAGATTACCACTTCA
>JAUZOW010000225.1 GCA_030706225.1 Bacteroidota bacterium
ATGAATTTTAAAAAAAATCTACGTTATTTTTCAAGATTCCTGATTCTTTCAGGAATGTTTACCGCGATCTCCATGAATGGTTGGTCGCAATGTGTTATTTCAGGCCATGTCCTGGAAAAGAAAACGAATTCGCCTCTTCCGGGGGCCAACATCATGGTGGAGAACACCTTTGCAGCTTCCACCAGCGATGAAAAGGGCTCTTATTGCCTGCAGGGTCTGAAAAAGGGTTCGGCTTATCTGCTGAAAGTCTCTTATATTGGTTATGAACCCATCCGCCGGGAAATCTTTCTGAGAAAAGATACCACGATCGATTTCACGATGTCGGTCAGCCCGATCCTGGGTGAAGAAGTCAATATTGTAGCTACGAGAGTTGCTCCGCGTACTCCTGCCACCTACTCTACACTGACACCGGAAAAGATCAGCGAAGTCAACCTGGGCAAGGATATGCCGTTCATCCTTCAGTCGACGCCATCGGTGGTAGTCACTTCCGATGCCGGGACAGGGATCGGATATACCGGGATCTCGATCCGGGGTACGGATTTGACGCGTATCAACGTCACAGTGAACGGTATTCCTGCCAACGACGCGGAAAGTCAGGGTATGTGGTTCGTGGATCTTCCCGATCTGGCCTCTTCGGCACAAAATATCCAGGTACAGCGTGGTGTCGGAACTTCTACCAACGGAGCCGGCGCTTTCGGAGCCACCATCAATATCCAGACTTCATCTGCTTCCAAAGATCCTTACGGAGAGCTGAACTGCTCGGGAGGTTCCTACAATTCATTCAAAAGCACTTTCCGTTTCGGAACAGGACTGCTGACCAACAAATTTTCAGTCGACGGCCGGGTTTCGTTCCTTACTTCCGACGGATATATCGACCGGGCATCTTCAAAACTTAAATCTTTCGATATCTCCGCAGGGTACTTCGGAAAATCTACTACCTTGAAATTCAACATTCTTTCCGGAACAGAAAAGACTTATCAGGCATGGTCAGGAGTTCCAAAGGATTCACTGGCAACCAACCGGACATATAATCCTTCCGGACAGTATATTGATCATAATGGACAGATTGCCTATTACAACAATCAAACCGATAATTACCAGCAGGACAATTACCAGTTGCTGTTTTCCCAGCGGATCAATTCCTCTTTTAACCTGAATGCTGCATTACATTATACTTACGGAAAAGGGTACTATGAAAACTATGATCCTCAGCTCACCCTGGCGGATTATGGTCTGAGCGACGTCATCATCGGTAAGGATACGATCCGGAAGACGGATATGATCGACCGTAAAATGATGGAAAACGACTTTTACGGGTTTACCTTTTCCGGAAACTACCAGTATCAGGAAAAGCTGAAACTCACCTTAGGGGGCGCCTGGAATACCTATGACGGCGATCACTTCCAGAATGTGATCTGGGCACAGTATCCTTCGAACAGCGATAACAATGAAAAATTCTTCTTTAACAACGGACTTAAAAAGGATTTCAACCTGTTTCTCAAAGCACAGTACCGTGTTCTTGACCGGGTCAATCTCTTTGCCGACATGCAGTATCGTCATATCCGGTACCGTTTGAACGGACTGCTGGATGACAACCGGACGATCGACCAGCTTCACCTGTTCGACTTTTACAACCCGAAAGCAGGGATCTATGTCGATATCACCAAACGTCAGAATGCTTACTTTTCCTTTGGAATTGCCAACCGGGAACCCAGTCGCGACAATTACAAGGATGCCGATGTCAATCACAGGCCGACCTATGAAACGTTATTGGATTATGAATTAGGTTATAATATAAACCTGACATCCTTCACTGTTTCAGCCAACCTGTACTATATGAGATATCATAACCAGTTAGCGTTGACAGGACAAATCAATGATGAAGGAGAAGCGATTATGGTGAATGTTCCCCGGAGTTACAGGGAAGGGTTTGAACTCAGTGCGGCAGCAGATATCATGAAATGGCTGAAGTGGAATGCCAATGCGACGATCAGTCGTAACAAAATCCTGAATTTCACCGAATATGTGGATTCGTATGATGCCGACTGGAACTTTACCGGCCAGGTGACCCATTCGCTGGGAACAACGGACCTCTCCTTCTCTCCGGACCTGATCTTTGCCAACAACATAATCTTTATTCCTGTGAAGAACCTTTCGTTAACGTTCAACTCCCGTTATGTCGGAAGGCAATACATTGACAATACATCGAACCGTGAACGGTCGCTGGATCCTTGGTTTGTTCATGGAATCACAGCCAATTACACCATGAAGACCAAAGTATTCCGTGAGATCGGATTCAATCTGTCGGTCAACAATATTTTCAGTGCAAAATATGAAACCAATGCCTGGGTATATCCTTATTATCTGGATGGAAAGGAATATGAAGAAAACGGGTATTTCCCGCAGGCGCCGGTTCATTTCCTGTTTGGAATCAGCGTGAAAATATAATCG
>JAUZOW010000226.1 GCA_030706225.1 Bacteroidota bacterium
AGGAGAGATAAAATCTATAAGATCATCGATGAAAACATTTAATTTACATACCCATACCTGCCACAGCGATGGTTCCCAGGAACCCCGGAAATACATTGAAGAAGCATTAAGGCAGGATTTCGAGGTTCTCGGGTTTTCCGATCATTCTCCTCTCCCGTTTCAAAATACTTTTGCAATCAAAGATGACGGACCGGCTTTGCAGGAGTATTGCCATTCCATCCTTTCCCTGAAAAAGGAATTTGCTCCGGAATCCAATGCACCCGGGAAGCTCGGTATCTTTCTGGGACTGGAATTGGAATATGTTCCCGGAATCACTCATCCGATCAGCTTTTACAGGGATAAATTTCCTTTTGATTATATCATCGGGTCAGTGCACCTGGTAAAAAATGAGTGGAATGAGCTTTGGTTCATCGATGGCCCTAAAAAAGAAATTTACGATGAGGGACTGAAAACACTTTTCGGCAATGATATCCGGAAAGCCGTAACTGCCTATTATCGCCAGTTCCAGGAGATGGTTACAACAGCCCGTCCGGAAATTATCGGACATATGGACAAGATCAAAATGCACAACCGGGGAAGATTTTTCTCGGAAGACGAACCCTGGTACATATCCCTGACCAATGAAACCCTGGATCTGATCAAACAAACGGGAGGCATTGTCGAAGTCAATACCCGCGGGATCTACAAGAAAAGATCAGATACCCAGTTTCCCGGACCGGAAATATTAAAAAAAATATTCCGGATGAATATCCCCATCACCCTCTCTTCTGATGCACATAAACCCGAAGAGCTTTCCCTTTGCTTTAAGGAATCAGGAGAATTGTTAAAATCAATCGGTTTCCGGTCGCTGGTTGCACGAAAAGGTAATGGGTGGGAGGAATACCCGTTTTAACCCCTGCATCCCAGCCAGACCATGTAATAGTGCTCTATTCCTGCTTCGATAAACATCTCCCCTTTTACAACAAATCCATTCCTGCAATAAAAATGGACAGCTTTTGCCTGTGAATGCAGATAAACCGTTTTCCCAAGCCCGGAAACATCTTTCACAACCTCTTTCAGGATAATCTCTCCCAATCCGCGGGTCCGGAATTCAGGAAGCACGGCAAACCTTTCCAGCTTGATTCCTTTGTCAGTTTCACGCCATCGTGCAGTAGCTATTGCTTTTTCACCGATCATCAAAAGGTAATGGTGAGCTTCCTCCTCTTTATCGTACTCCAGGTCAGGATCCACTTTTTGCTCTTCCACAAAGACTTTCCGGCGAATTGTAAAAGCTTTTTCTGCAAGCTCTTTATCTGTACTTAAAAATCTCTTTATTTCAATCATGACATCCGTTCTTTATAGCCCCTCTCAATGAACCTCCCTGGGGTGAAGGGGTTGAGGTCATTAAAATGGAAAATCTTCCGAAGCCCCGGTCTCCTTTTTTGATTCTTTTATTTTTTCCTGTGGTTTGATTGCCTTTCGATGATAAAGAAGCGCTTCTACATAAATAGCCTTGTCGGGAGTTGCAGGACATGCATATTCGCATCCACCGCATCCTACACAAAGCCGTTCATCCACATTCGGTATCATAAGGTCGTCCAAATAAGGCACCATCGTAATAGCTTTTGTAGGGCAATACTCCGAACAGGCTCCGCAGGAAGTCTGGTTTCTAACTACAATGCACTGGTTTTTTATATAGTGAGAAACACCGATCTGGACCGTTACCTTTTGTTGTTTCGTTAAGGGAAGAATAGCTCCTGTCGGGCATATTTCAGAACATTTTACACATTCAAAATTGCAATATGCATTTGTATAATCCATTTTGGGCTGGAATAGGCCGGTCAGCCCGAATTCCATGAAGGAAGGCTGAAGCACATGAGTAGGGCATGCACTGACACACAAATGGCATGCAGTGCAATGATCTGTATAATGCCAGTAACTCAGAGAACCCGGAGGAGAAGCCGGGTTTTGCGATACATTGTTTGATTTTGCCGCAAATACCTTATTTGCTGCAGCCAGAGCCCCGGTCCCGGCAACACCGGCAATCATGGTCTTCAGAAATACTCTGCGTGATTGTCCACCCGGAATTTCGGGAGTACTGGCCTTCTGAACGGCTTTCTTCCAGATTTTGCGACGATACGTAATTCCATTCTCCGGACAGGAATCAAAGCAATCGAAACAGGCTACACAACGCGAAAAATCAACCTTTTTATTCTTAAAATCTATGCATCCCGCTTTACAAATCATGGAACATTTTCCGCAGGAGATGCATTTCGTTTCGTCGATAGATATTTTAAAAAGAGAGAGTTCCGAACAAAGTCCCAGCAAAGAGCCCACCGGGCAAATGGTATTGCAATACCAGCGTCCTTTCCATGCTGCCATTGCAATGAGAAATAACATAAATGCGCCGGCAAATATTTCCGAAACGACTGAAACCC
>JAUZOW010000227.1 GCA_030706225.1 Bacteroidota bacterium
ACGGCAATGGGATTTGCATTATCGGTCCAGATTGCCGTTCTGAGCTGGATTCTCAGGACAAAATTTCATCTTGAGATCGATCAGATCGGGATTGTCTGGGCTGCCGGTCCGATTGCAGGCATCATTGGCCAGCCGCTGATCGGTTTGATCAGCGACAAAGTATGGTTTTGGGGCGGACGACGCCGTCATTTTATTATAATCGGTGGAATTCTGGCTTCTCTGATGCTGCTATCATTACCCAACATTGACAGGATCAATACTTTCTTCGGGCTTGGAAGCCTTATGGGTGTAGCCATTACAGTTGCGTTAACCCTGGATCTTTCCATCAACATAAGCTTTAACCCTACCCGTTCAATCATAGCCGATGTAACTCCAGCCGGTACAGCCCGTACCAAAGGATATACCTGGATGCAATCCATATCCAATTTCTTCGGAAGCGGCGCTTATCTGATCGGAGCTTTGATTAATAATTACGTTCTTATTTATGCAGGTGTCTTCATTGTACTTATCCTTTCCATAGGTCCTCTTTTCTTCATTGAAGAACCCAGGGAATTGAAAAAAGCTGAAGAAGGTCCTGCTGAAAACGGAGTCCAATCGAATATTACACAATGGGGACAACTCTGGCGGCTTTATTTCGCACACGGATTCTCCTGGCTTGGAATTCAAACCATGTTCATTTACATTATCGCATTTATTGAACAGAAAATACACCCTGCAAATTCTGTCCAGACAGGTCAGATTATAGGGTGGTCCTTTTTTATACTGAATGCAGTGGGATGTATATGGCCTGCATTTTTGCTGGAACCTTTAAGCGAGAAAATCGGAAGGGTAAGAACCCATATCATCATGGTGGCGATTATGTCGCTGGGCTATTTCGGAATTGTCCTTTTTGCCCACGACCAGATCATTCTGTATATCATGATGATGATCCTCACTCTGGGATGGGCTTCTGTAGTAAGTCTCCCATTTGCAATCATGTCGGAAAAAGTGAATAAAAACAAGATGGGTTTCTTTATGGGAATATTCAACCTTTCGGTTGTACTCCCTCAACTCATCTCCAGCCTTCTGATCGGAAAAGTAATTAATAATTCAATAGATAAAGGCATTATCTTTATTATCAGCGGAGCTTCCCTGGCCATATCGGCTCTGTTATGGATCTTTGTATCCGATGATTACCGCAGATCTAAACGATCATGAATACGCAACGCAAAATAAAGATGGTTAAAGATGATCCCTGGCTGCTTCCGGCAGAACAGGAAATCAATGACCGGTATGAAAGGTTTAAAAAGACGTATGAAGAGATCCGGACGAGTTATTCAGGACTGATGAAATTTGCGGATGCTTATCACTATTTTGGAATCAATTACGATAAGAAACAAAAGGGATGGTATTACCGTGAATGGGCGCCAAAAGCGCAGGATCTTTATTTATTCGGAGATTTCAATAACTGGCAACGATATTCCCACCGGTTGACCCCTGACCGTAACGGGGTTTGGGAAATTTTCCTTCCTGAAGAAGAATATGCCGACCGTTTCCGCCATGGCAGCCTTGTCAAGGTCATGGTGCATTCGGATATGGGATGGAATGAACGGATCCCTGCTTATATCCATCGTGTCGTGCAGGATCAAAGCGGCACCAATTTCAGCGGACAAGTCTGGCTTCCTGAAAAATTCGACTGGGAAGGCGATCACTTCGATATGGGTTCGCTCGAAGAGCTTATGATCTACGAAAGTCATGTCGGAATGGCACAGGAAAAAGAGGGTATCGGGACCTTTGTAGAATTTGCCGATTATATCATTCCCTATATTAAAAATTCAGGATATAATACCATTCAACTCATGGCAATAGCCGAACATCCTTATTATGCATCTTTCGGCTACCATGTTTCTAACCTTTACGCCGTCTCCTCCCGTTTCGGGACCCCTGAAGAGCTGAAATATCTTGTCCGCAAAGCTCATGAACAAGGGCTTGCTGTAATTATGGACCTGGTGCATTCTCACATGGTAAAGAATATCAATGAAGGTCTTAACAAGTTCGATGGATCCGATGATCAATACTTTCATCCCGGAGAACGCGGAAATCATCCATACTGGGATTCGAAATGTTACAACTACGGGCGAAAAGAAGTATTGCAATTCCTTCTTTCGAATATTAAATTTTGGATGAAGGAATTTCATTTTGACGGATTCCGCTTCGACGGAGTTACCTCTATGATGTATTTCGATCATGGTTTCCGGGATAACTGGGATCTGGATGCCTATTTTAAGTGGGGAGTCGAATGGGATGCATTGATTTATCTTCAGCTGGCCAATAAACTGATCCACAACATCAATCCTTCTGCGGTTTCTATCGCTGAAGATGTAAGCGGAATGCCTGGCCTGTGCCG
>JAUZOW010000228.1 GCA_030706225.1 Bacteroidota bacterium
CGTAAAGCTTACCGAAGCAAAGGTACGCTGGGAAGTAGCCATGGGAAATTACCAAATCGGCATAATTATTCCGGAAGGAGCAACACATAAAATCCGGAAAAATATCAATCTGATGGTCGCCCGGACAATGTCCGGCATCGGGATGATAAACCCCGCCCTGGCAACTGCTCTTCAACCAAATGATTCTGTTGAAATCAATATTTTCTTTGATCCTGCAGTAAAACAATCGTTCCGGATCGCTGTGCTGAGCTCTATGAAGGAATTCCGGTCGAAAATCGAAGCATCTATGATTTTTCAGGCATTTAACCGGGAGATCTGCCGGATGTTTCCTGTCATTACTCCTGAAGAAAACTCCTTTAAAGATATGGTTTCCTTTCGGGAGATCTATCCTTCGGGAAAAGCTAAAGAGATTGTACCGACAACAACACAGCATAATGTTCCGGCCTGGGCTGTCTTTGCCATGTTCTTTATTGTCATTCCACTGACCAGCAGCATGATCCAGGAAAGAGAACAGGGACATCTTGTAAGAATCATGAATCTTCCCGTTAACTACGTGACAATCTTCATGGCAAAAGTGGGGGTATATCTAATCGTTTGCTTTATCCAGTTCATTTTGATGATCCTGGCAGGGATTTACTTCCTGCCGCTGTTCGGGATACCTCCTCTGGACCTTGGCTCACACTATTTTGCTTTGTTTGTTATGGCATTCACAACAGGCCTTGCTGCGCTGGGATACGGTATCCTGATCGGTACAATTGCCAGGACTCATCAGCAATCCGCGGCTTTTGGATCTGTTTCCGTGATCATCATGGCAGCACTCGGCGGTTTATGGGTACCTGTCTATCTTATGCCCGGATTCATGAGGCAAGTAGCTGTTTATTCTCCCCTGAACTGGGCACTGACCGGTTTTTATGATATCTTCCTCAGAGGAGCAGAACCCTGGGCTATATTTCGTTCAGCCATGAAATTATTTATTTTCTTCGCTGTATCTGCCGGCATTGCCGGTTTATACCGTAAAATAAAACCACCAATATCTGCTTAAAATGGAACTGATTGACAGAAAAGAGATTACCGTGAGGTTTTCCGAAGTGGATTCCATGAAAATCGTCTGGCATGGACATTACCTGAAATATTTTGAAGATGGCCGCGAATCCTTCGGTAATAAATACAACCTGGGATACATGGACGTTTATAAGCATAACGTCATGATCCCCATTGTAAAAGTAACCTGTGATTATAAAAAGACATTGGTTTACGGAGATACTATTGTCGTCGAAACACGTTTTGTAAACTCAGAAGCAGCTAAAATATCATTTGAATATTCTATATACCGCAAAGGAGACGAGGAAATCATTGCAACCGGATCAACCATGCAGGTATTTCTGACACCTGAAGGAGAACTGATCCTTACTCCTCCTCCTTTCTTTATCGAATGGAAAAAATACTGGAAACTGATTTAAAAAAGTTTGGGATGAATAAGGCATATGTAACCGGGGAAAATGTGATCACCTCCCTGGGATTCACTTCCCAAGATGTCTTCAGCCGGATGAGAAGAGATGAACAAGGATTCCGGAATGATCACGGGATGAAGGTTTCACTTCCTTTGGTTCCGCTATCTCTTGTAAATGACCTTGAACTGGACAGAAGGTTTGAGTTGGCAGGTCGGATCCCCGGAAGAGCAAAGACATTATCCTTTTCCCGTCTCGAAAAATTATTTGCTGTTTCCATTCATGAAGCGGTGCATGAACTTTCGCTGGATCTGACCTCTCCGGATACCCTTCTTATTCTCTCAACTACCAAGGGAAATATCAAATTTCTGGAAGAAGGAAAAGCTGAAACCGATGAATTTCACCGGCTTTACCTATGGGATTCTGGAAAAATCCTTCAGGAATTCTTTCATTTCGCACACCCTCCTGTCATCATTGCCAATGCCTGCATTTCAGGATCACTTGCAATAGGGATGGCATCCCTGTATGTCAAAGCCGGACTTTATAAAAACGTAATTGTTTCCGGAGCCGACCTGCTCTCTGAATTTGTAGTTTCCGGATTCCTTTCATTTCAGGCATTAAGTCCTGAACCTTGCAAGCCATTTGACAAAGATCGTAATGGACTTTCCCTTGGAGAAGGGTGCGGAACCATTGTTCTGTCATCGGAGATACCTGCCGGTGAATCTGTTATTGAGGTGGCAGGTTTTGCTTCCAGTGACGACGCTAATCATATTTCAGGACCCTCCCGGACCGGTGAAGAACTTGCTTTTGCTATACAAAAAGCAATGAATCAGGCAAATGTGGATCCTGCACACCTTGACTTCATCTCCTCTCATGGCACGGCTACTGCATACAA